>VYDC01000178.1 GCA_009843585.1 Chloroflexota bacterium
GTCCACGTCGTCGAGAGTGAGCGCCGGACTCACACCCCGATTGTGTACAAACGGACCTAGCCGACGCCGCGCGGCCGGTGCCTACTTCTCCGCGTGGGCTACCGATGCATGGCCGGTCGCCGTCAGGGGCTCGGGCGGCCGGCGGCCGGGCTCGAAGCCAGCACTCGAGTCCCCTGGCTGCGTGTCTGCGTCGCGGTGGCCTTGCTTGGACTGGCCGTGGCCCTGACCTCGCCGGCCGCCGGCCAGACCCCGCCCCCGGGCACCGACGCCACGCTCAGCGGCCTCGAGCTGAGCGAGGGGCGGCTCTCGCCGCCGTTCGCCGCCGGCGTGAGCTCCTACGCGGCAGCCGTCGGCTACACCGTCATGCGCATCACCGTCACCCCGACCACGGCGGACGAAAGCGCCACGGTCGCCTATCTCGACGGCGCCGACGCCGCGCTCGCCGACGCCGACACCGCCGTCGGATTCCAGGTCGACCTCGACGTCGGCGACAACACCGTCAAGGTGCGGGTGACGGCCGAGGACGGCGTCACCGTGAGCACCTACACCCTCACCGTCACCCGCGCGGAGGAGGACCTGTCGCTCGGCCCGCCTGCGACCGATCCCGTCGCGGCCTTGCCCTCGACGGCCGTCTACTCGATTAGCTTCACAGGTCGCTGGACCACGGCGGTCACGCCCGGCGGGGTGCCGTCCGGCGCGCACTTCTCGCCGCTCATCGGCGCCGTGCACGGTGCCGACGCGCCCTTCCTCGCGAGCGGGGAGACGGCGAGCGCCGGCATCGAGTCGATGGCCGAGGTCGGCGGGACGACCGCCCTCGCGAGCGAGGTGAACGCCGCGACAGGCGCCGATCCGCCGACGGCGCTCAGCGTCATCAGCCGCCCCGGCAACGTCAGCCGGACCGGCACCGCGACCATCAGCTCGGTCCGGCTGACCACTGAGTTCCCGCGGGTCACCCTGACCTCGATGGTCGCGCCCAGCCACGACTGGTTCGTCGGCGTCGCCGGCATGGGGCTGCTCGACGCCTCGGGTCTCTGGCTGCGCTCGCGCGAGGTGGACCTCTTCCCCTGGGACGCCGGCACCGAAAACGGCACAGACTTCTCGCTGGGGAGCCCCGGCACGCCGACGAACCCGCAGTGGGTCATCACGAGCATCCGCGGCACGGGACCGTTCACGACCGGGCGGATCGCGACGCTCTCGTTCACGCTCCAGTCGGCCAGCACCACGCTCAGCGTGGACGAGAACACGGCGGCGGGCGAGGACATCGGCGACCCCGCGGCGATCGCGGGTGCGGACGGCGCGGTGACCTACACGCTCGGCGGGACCGACGCCGCCTCGTTCGACATCGTCTCGACGACGGGCCAGATCCAGACGAAGGCGGCGCTCGACTACGAGACCAGGTCCAGTTACGAGGTGACGGTCACCGCCACGGACTCGAGCGGCGCCGTCCCGATCACCGTCACCATCGAGGTGCTCAACGTCGCCGAACTGCTGTCCGCGATGGAGGGTCCTGAGAGCGTCGACTTCGCCGAGAACGGGGCGGGGCGGGTCGCCACCTACACCGCCTCGTCGGATGCGGACCGCGACCTGATCATCTGGGCGCTGTCGGGAGACGACGCCGACCAGTTCAGCGTGGACACGCCCGGGGGCGCGCTCCGCTTCGACGCGGAGCCCACGCCTCCCAACCTCTCCACGCCCCTGCCCGACTTCGAGGACCCGGCAGACAGCGACGCAGGCAATGACTACGACGTGACGCTGACGGCCTCGGTCGGGACCGACACCATCAGCGTAGATGTCACCGTCACGGTGACGGACGAGGATGAGAACGGCCTTGTGGCGCTCTCGCCGGTGTTGCCGAAGGCGGGAGCGGCGCTGACGGCCACGCTGAGCGATCCCGACGGCATCACCAGCGGCAC
Source organism: Chloroflexota bacterium (assembly GCA_009843585.1). Classification (GTDB taxonomy): domain Bacteria; phylum Chloroflexota; class Dehalococcoidia; order UBA2979; family UBA2979; genus VYDC01. The sequence continues at coordinate 1,914 of VYDC01000178.1, forward strand.
GACGGCCTGGACCTGGGAGCGCTCGACGGGGCGAAACCAGTGGGCCGCGATCGACGGGGCGACCACTGCCAGCTATACCCCCGTCGCTGCCGACACGAACGCCTTCTTGCGGGTGACCGCCACCTACGACGACGAACACGACAGCGGGCACAGCGTCGAGGCGGTGACGCCCGAGGTCGTGATCGGACCGCAGCTGACGTCGCTCTCGGTCTCGACCGACGACTCGACGGCTGAGAGCTCGCGTGCCCTGTTCCCCTCATTCGATGCCGATGTCCTCCACTACGGCATCGGTTGCGACAGCGATGACACGATGACTCTCATGCTGTCCGCAGCAGCCGGCGCTCGCCTCGCGGTGCAAGGAACGCAGGTTGCCAGCGGGAGTGCCAGCGTGAGCGTGCCGGTGGGCGTGGAGAGCGACGTTCAGGTGACGGTCGCCAACGCCGACGGGGCGAGAACGAACTACGTCGTTCACTGCCTATCGGCCATCTTCTTCGACTTCGAGATCAGGACAACGCCGGGGGTAACCGGGCCGCTCGGGGACTTGCTGGCATTCGATCATCGCAGCCATATGGGCGCGTTCGATCACAATGGCGTGCCGAGGCTTCGCTGGAACATCCCCGCCACGGGCGGCTTTGGAAATACCGGCAATCTCCGGTTCCACCGGATCGCGAACGGAGACTATCGGTTCTCCTATAGCCAGAACCAGCCGGATCGCAGCCGCGGTGTGAGGTTTACGGTCCTCGATCAGAACCTGCAAACGTTCGACGCTTCGGTGACGGTGGCGGCGCCGATCCGCCATACGGACGGCCACGACTTCCAGATCCTGCCTAACGGCAACTACCTGTTGATGTCATACGAGCCGGCAACTCGCAACCTGTCATCGTTGACGTTCATGGATTCTTCGAGCACTGCCGTGGCGGTGTGGGACTCCGTCATTCAGATCGTGACACCCGCCGGACGGGCGCTGTTCACCTGGAGCTCGTGGGATCACATGGCCCTAGAGGACTGCGTGCAGCACCGTTTCCCGCTCCTAGGTCCTGAGCGACCTCCTCCAGACGTCGCCGCTCCGGGCTACGCGCACATCAACTCCTTCCAACTCGTAGACGGCGTCATCGTGGGATCGTTCCGGGGGTGCGGGAAGGTGCTCGGCATTGACGCAACCAACGGCGATGTCGTGTGGCGCTTAGGTCCCAGCAACCTGAGCGAAGAGGAATGGGAGGATCGAGATATCGGCCCCGCGCCCATGTCGGTTGTGAAGGACCCGCTGGGCGAGTTCTGCGGTCAGCACACGGCCTACATCCTTCCCAACGGCAATCTGCTTCTCTATGACAACGGCGTCGTGTGCGTGGTCAATCCGTGGACGTTCGAGAAGATCAGCCGGCCGGGTGAGGAGTACAGCCGCGCGGTGGAGTATGCGCTGGATTTCGACAACAACGAGGCCGTCTATCTGCGTGAGCACCCGATCCGTAGCGCGAAGGACATCTTCGCCTGGTCGACGGGCGGGGTCGAACTCCTGGAGAACGGCGACTGGCTGATCAGCTGGGGCCGCCCCGGACCGGGCGGCGCCCCCCTCGATGTGGCGGTCAGCCGAGTCGATCCGTCAACCGGCCAGGTGAAGCTCGAGATCGAGTTTGACGACGACTATCACGCCGACAATACGCGGGCGAGGATCAACGCCGTGGCCGTACCGGCTGAGGCGTTAGCTCCAGTGCCGGCTTCGCTGAGCGCCGAGCTACCGTCCAGCGCCTCCACTTCGGTGTTCCACGCCGGGGCCACGGACTCGCCGCAGGTCGTGGTCGCCTTCAGCCGCCCGGTCGTCGACTTCGACGAGACCTCTTCCAGCCTGAGCGTGACGGGGGCGACCGTCGCGAGCGTGAGCGCCCATGTCGTCGCCGGCGAGCCGGGCAACGCCTACCTCGTCAGCCTGACGCCTGACGGCGCGGGGGCGATCAGCTTCCGCCTTCTGACCGGACAGGCCTGCGACTCGGGCGGCATCTGCGCGGCCGACGGCACGACTCTGTCCGAGGCGCCGGCGATCTTGGTCATCGGCGCGCCCGTCACGGTGTCGTTCGAGCAGGCCGCCCAGAGCGTGAGGGAGGGCGCCTCGCGCAACGTGGCGGTTCGCCTGAGCGCCGCCCATCAGGGCATCCGCGCGGTCACCGTTCCGGTCGCGATCGGGACGACGGGCAGCGCGTCGGCCGGCGATCTCAGCCTCGAAGAGAGCGTGTCGTTCGCAGCGGGCGAGACCCGCAAGTCCGTGGTGCTGCGCGGGTTGGACGACGACCTCGTCGAGGGCTCAGAGACCGCGACAATCGAGTTCGGCGCCTTGCCCAACGGCGTGACTGCGGGATCAACCGCGATGTCGACCATCACCGTCAACGACGCCGATCACGCGCAGATTGACTTCACCTCCAGCGCGACGCAGGTGTCGGAGGGCGGAGATGTGCGTTTCACCTTCGCCATCACCAACGGCGTCACGTTCGAGGTCGACCAGGGCATCAGCCTCACCGTCGGGGGCACGGCCACGGAAGACGATGACTTCACGCTCGCGGACGCAAGCAGCCAGACGCTGTCCGACCCCCACGCCATCACGTTCCCCGCCGGCGCGAGCTCGGTCGAGCTCACGCTCTCCGCGGTCGATGACGACGAACTCGAGGCCGTGGCGGAGACCGTCACGCTGGCCGCTAGGCTCGATCTGAGCGGCGCGTCGCTCGGCGCGCGCACCGTCTCGATATAGCCGCGCGACGTGCCCCCCACGCCGACGGGGGACATCCCGCCCGGCGGCGACGGGGTCGCAGGCACGGACCCCCCGTTCACGCGGTGGCGAACGGAGTCGACGAGCCTGCCGCTTTCGAGCACCCTGACCGTCCCCGT
>VYDC01000131.1:0-1055 GCA_009843585.1 Chloroflexota bacterium
ACGTGCCCATCGGCGACGCCCGCGCCGGCGAGGACGGGGACCGGCTCGGGGGGGATCGCTGTCAGGCGGCGGGTTGCGCCGATTGTGTCACCGAGCCGGCGGCCGACCTGCGCGAGCTCGCTGATGGGGAGGAACGCGCCCATCGCCAGTAGCGTGAGCAGCGGCAGCGTCGTCGCCGGGAGCTCGCCCGCGTTCACCAGCGCGGTGCCGACGACCAGCACGGTCAGCCCGCCGCCGCCGATCAGGAGCTCGAGCCAAATCCGCTGGAGCGTGATCTGGCGGTTAAAGGCCAGCCGCACCGGGACGTACGCCTCGACCAGCCGTGCGAAGTCCGCGCGGCGCTGCGGGCCGGCCTGAAAGGCGGCGATCTCGCGGAGACCCTGCAGCGTGTCGACGACGTGGGCGTTGAGCCCGCCGAGGTCGGCGCGCGCGACCGTCCCGAGCCGCTCGATGACGGAGCGCGTGAGCACCGGGCTCCATGCCGCGAGCGCGAGGAACGGCAGCAGCGCCAGCGCGAGCTGCCAGCCGTGCACGAGCAGGGTTATCAGCACGCCCGCCGGGACGACGGTCGCGACGAAGGCGTTGGCGACCGTGTGTGCGAAGAAGTACTCGACCGTCTCGACGTCCTGCGTCGCCATCGCCACCAGGTCGCCGCTGCGACGGCGCTGCAGGTAGCCCGGCGCCAGGCGGTCGAGCTGGCGGTAGAGCGCGATGCGCATCTGCGCGAGCAGGCGGAACGCGAGGTCGTGCGAGAACCACGATTCGAGCCAGGTGAGTAGCGCCGTCAGCGGTGCGAGGATCAGCAGAGCGACCATCAGGCCGTCGAACGGCTCGCCGTTGCGCACCCGCGCGACCATCAGCGCGCCCAGCACGGACACGCCGATCAGCCCGAGGAAGTGGCCGACGCCCGAGGTGAATGAGAGCACGAGCTTCGGCCACAGCGACCCGACCACGGCCAGCAGCCGGCGGAAGGCATCGACCCAGCCCATCTGCTCGGCGCGCAGCATCGCCTCTGTGGGCGCGGCGTGCGCATCATCTCGTGGCCGGGCAGACGC
>VYDC01000131.1:1065-4778 GCA_009843585.1 Chloroflexota bacterium
AGCCGCGCTGGTGGGGGCGCCCGGATCTGCCCCGGGGCCGAGCGCGCCCGGCGCGGCGGCGTCCTCGAGTTGCTCCGCCATCAGCTCGGCGTAGGTTCCCCCGCCGCTGCGCAGGTCCGCAGGCGTGCCGGACTCGACGAGGTCCCCGTCCTGCAGCACGAGGATGCGGTCGCATCCGGCGACGCTCGAGAGACGGTGCGCGATGACGAGGGTCGTGCGGCCCTCCATCAGCCGGTCGAGCGCCTGCTGGATGAGCGCCTCGTTCTCGGCGTCGACGCTCGAGAGCGCCTCGTCGAGCACGAGGATCGGGGCGTCGCGCAGCAGCGCCCGTGCAATTGCGACGCGCTGGCGCTCCCCACCGGAGAGTCGTTGACCTCGCTCGCCGATGACGGTGTCGTACCCGCGCGGGAGCCGCGCGATGAACTCGTGGGCGTTGGCAGCGCGGGCGGCCGCCTCGAACTCCTCGACGGTCGCGTCCGGCTTCCCGAGTCGGAGGTTGTCCGCGATCGTGCCGTGGAAGAGGTAGCTGTCCTGGAGCACGACGGCCATCTGCGCCCGCAGTGCATGGAAGCGCAGCGCTCGCACATCAACATCGCCCACGAGCACGCGGCCCTGTTGCGGGTCGTAGAGCCGCTGCAACAGCCAGACCAGGGTGGACTTCCCCGAGCCGCTGCGGCCGACGACGGCGACGCGCTCGCCGGGCGCGACGCGGAATGAGACATGGTGCAATGCCGGTCGTCGGCCGCCGGGATACGAGAATGTGACGCCCTCGAACGCGACTCCCGGGCGACCAGCCCCCGGCTCAAGGTCGCGCGCGTCCGGTGCCTCGGCGACGAGCGGCCGCGCGGCAAGCAGATCGAAGACGCCGCCCGAGGCGGAGACGCCGAGCAGGCCCTGGTGGAAGAGCTGGCTGAGCTCGCGGAGCGGGCGGAAGACCTCGACGCCGAGCATCAGGATGATGAGCAAGACCTCGATGCTGAGCTCGCCGCGCTCGACCCGCGAGGCGCCGTATGCGAGGGCGATCGCGGCGCCGACCGCGATGCCGGCGATGGTCATCCCGTGGGTCGCGGCGTTGCTCGCGAGCACGCTCATCGTCGAACGGAAGACGGCGTCGGCCCGGCGCTCGAGGCTGTCCCCGCGTGCGCCGCTCTGCCCGAACGCCTTGAGCGTCGGTAGTCCCTGGATCGAGTCGAGGAAGTCGGCGGCGAACGAGCCGTAGGCCGCTCGTCGCCGGATGCTCGCCGCCGCGTTCATGCGGTGGAAGACGGCCGGTGCGGCCAGCGTCGCGAGCGCGACCACGAGGTAGATCGTCGCGGTCGGCAGGTCGAGGAACGCCATGAAGGCGAAGATGCCGATGGGAGCGAGCGCGGCCGTGAAGAACTGCGGCAGGTACTGCCCGAAGAAGGTCTCGAGCTGCTCGACGCCCTCGACCAGCGAGATCGTGACGTCGCCGGTGCGCCGCGAATCGAAGTAGGCGGGACCCAGCTCGAGCACACGGTCGTGGAGGCGCTCGCGGAGCCTGGATTGCACGCGTGCGGCGGTCGAGTAGGCGACGCCCTCCTTCAGGTACTGGAGGAATCCTCGAAGACCGATCGCCGCGAGTACGGCCGTGATCGGGAGGAGGAGGTCGGCCGGCCCGTCACCCTCGAACACGCGTGCGAGCAGCACGCCGAGCAGGACGAGGCGGGCGATCCCGGCCGCCGCGGTCGCGAGCCCCAGCGCCACGGCGAGAGCGATGCGACCGCGGACCCCAGCCGTCAGGCTCCAGAGGCGAGGGCTGAAGTACATAGGCCGCGGGCCTCACTGGTGGTCGCAGAGACGTCAATGCGTTGCGCAGTCCGCGAAGTCCACTACGCAGGCCGTCGCCAGCACAGTAGCGCGGCGGCGCCCTCTTGAGAGGGTAATGCGACCCCGTATCAGTTGCATGCCGGCGCTCTGGGATCGCGCCGATCACGGCGAGCGGCAGCGGCTCCTCGAGCCGGTCATCGAGCGGGTCTACCTGGACATCGACTCCGGTTTCATCGGCGGGATCACCCCCACACCGATGCGCTCTTCCGACGCGATCATCGAGAGCGCGCGATGGCGCCCGGCCGGTCCGCCTCCGCGACCCACGTTCTCAGGCTGCAACGAGTACCGCTCTCTCCTTCCACGCGCGCGAACTCGTTCGGGGCACGCCCGCCGGCTCAGCCCGACCGTAGCCCCTCGATGAACCGCGCAACGGCGTCGGCGGCCCCGTCGAGGTTCGCGTCGAGCGTGTGACCCGACGACTTTCGGGGCACGAACGAGTGGTCGCCGTCCGGCACCCAGTGGAATGCGATGGTCGGCGCCAGGTCGTACCCGGCGACCTCCTCGCGTCCGCCGAAGCGGTCGCGCTCGCCCTGGCAGATCAGCATCGGCGTGGGGAGGTCGCCGAGGTGGCCCGTGCGCGGGCCGGATGTGCTCCCCGGCGGCTCGAAGGGGTAGCCGAGCACCACGAGCCCACCCACACCTGCCGCATCGGCGACCGCGCTGGCAACCCGCCCGCCCATCGACTTGCCGCCGATGACCAACCGCGAGGGATTCCCGAGCGCTGTGATCACCTCCCGCCACGTCTCGAGGAGCACGCGCGGCGTGTTGGGGGCGCGCCTGCGGCCCGTGGCCCTCCGCACGCGCATGTAGGGGAACTCGAATCGGACCACCTCGATGCCCGCGGCGGCGACGCGCTCGGCGAGACCGGTCATGAACGGCGCGTCCATCGCCCCGCCCGCGCCGTGCGCGAGCACGAGCGTCCACGCCGCGTCGGGCGGGCCGTCCCGTCGCATTTCGAGAGGCGGGATCTGGGTGCTCGCGGCCATGGGCTCAGGCTATCCTCGCGCGCCACTCCCGGTGGGTACAGGGTGGCGGCTACGCTGCTCGGCGTCGCTGCCGGAGCATCCCCCAGCTCGGCGGTGCGACCCCGAACCCAGCCGGGCGCGCGCCTGGTGTGGCTGGGAGAGCAGGACATAACGCAAGACGTAGGGTTGGTGGAGACGGGGGAGAGTCGAACTCCCCGTCCAGAGGGCGTCCGCCACGGATCTGCTACGGGTGTAGTCAGCGGTAGATCTCGCCGGCGCGCCTCCGCTGACCAGGGGTGCGCCGACCAGCCTCGGTTAGCTTAGCGAGCGGCGCCCGAGGCGCACGTCGCTCGCGCATCCCGGCTTATCGTCGCCTTACCGAGCCCGCCGGGAGGGGGCCCGGGTCGACGTCGCTACCGAATCAGGCAGCGAGGGCGAGTTGTCGTTCGCCAGTTACGTTGTGCCACCTGATTAACGAGGGTGATGGCACCTCGACCCGCAAACCGCGTCCGTTGGCCCCTGTCGATTCCCTTCGTCCCCATCGAGCGTCCGGCGGAGCGACCGTCTCGCCCCGCAGATCCATGCTATCGCACGGGCCCCGCCGAGTCATCGGGCGCCCCGCGTCAGCGTGGCGGCTCGCGCAGGGAGTGGCGGAGCGCCCGCTGTATCGAACGGGCGGCGTCGCGGCGGGCGATCGCCTGCCGCTTGTCGTAGGAGCGCCGGCCGCGCCCCACGCCAAGCTCCACCTTGGCGCGTCCCGCCTTCAGGTAGAGCCGGAGCGGGACGACCGTGGTGCGCGGGTTCTCGCCGAGCGTGCGCTCGAGCCGCCGGATCTCATCCTTGTGCAGCAGCAGCTTGCGCGGACGCGTCGGCTCGTGGTTCTCGCGGGCGGGCGGGTAG
>VYDC01000060.1:0-3481 GCA_009843585.1 Chloroflexota bacterium
GCTCGTCGTCGTCTCCAACCGGCTGCCCCCGGCGGGGCCGGGGCGTCCTCCACCCGCGGGCGGCCTCGCCTCCGCCCTGAGCCGCGCCCTGGGCGAGAGCGGCGGCCTCTGGTTCGGGTGGAGCGGCGCGGAGTCAGACGTCGAGGCGGAGGCCGCGCTGAGCAGCGACGGCGCCGTCGAGTACGCGGCGGTCGACCTCTCGGCCGGGGAGATCCGGGGCTACTACGAGGGCTTCTGCAACCGGGCCCTCTGGCCGCTCTGCCACGGCTTCCTCGACCGCGCGCGCCTCGACCGGGCCGAGTACGAGGTCTACCGCCGGGTCAACGCGCGCTTCGCCGACCGCCTCTCGGCCCTCCTCCGCCCCGGCGACCGGGTCTGGGTCCACGACTACCACCTGCTCCCCCTGGGAGAGGAGCTGCGCCGCCGGGGCTGGGGCGGGCGCGTCGCCTTCTTCCTGCACATACCGGTGCCGCCCCCCTCCTCGTGGGGGCGGCTGCCGGGCGCCGGGGAGCTCGCGCGGGCGCTCGCGGCCTACGAGCTCGTCGGCGTGCAGACCGCGCGGGACGCCGAGGCGGCGCGCGCCCTGCTCGACGCGCACGGCGCCTCGGCGGCTGCCGGGCGCGTCGAGGCGCACCCGATCGGCATCGATCCGGAGCACTGGCGCGACCTCGCCGCCAGGGAGCCGGCCAATCCCCTGGAGCCGGAGGCGGCCGGCCGGCCCGTGCTCTTCGGGGCCGATCGCCTCGACTACAGCAAGGGGATCCCGCTCCGCCTCGAGGCCTTCGAGCGGCTGCTCGAGCGCGAGCCGCGCTGGCGCACGCGGGCGCTGCTCGTGCAGTGGTCGGCGCCCTCGCGCGAGGCGATCGCGGAGTACCGGGCGGAGCGCGAGCGCGTCGAGGCGCTCGCCGCGCGCATCGAGGCGCGCTTCGGTGCCGGCTCGCCGCCCGCCTCCGAGGGGTCCGTGGGCCCCGTTCGGCACGAGATCGCCGTGCGGGAGGCCCCCGCCGTCGCCGCCGCCTACCGCGAGGCCTCGGTCTCGCTCGTCACCTCGCACTCCGACGGCATGAACCTCGTCGCCAAGGAGTTCGTCGCCGTGCAGCGTCCTGAGGACCCGGGCGTGCTCGTCCTCTCCCGGGGGTGCGGCGCCGCCGAGGAGCTCCGGGAGGCCCTGCTGGTTAACGCGGGCGACGTCGACGCTCTCGCGGCCGCGATGGCCGAGGCGCTCGCCATGCCCCGGGGCGAGCGGCTCGAGCGCTGGCGGGCGCTCTCGGCGCGCGTGGAGGGCTCGACCGTGCACGACTGGAGCCGCCGCCTCCTCGCCGCCCTCGACGCGGCGCCCCCGGCCGGCCCCGCGGGCGGCGCCGTCTAGAGGGTGAGCCCGCGCGCGGCGTCTGAGTCGGCGATCACCTCGACCCGGGCGGCCCCGATGCGCGCCGCCGGCAGATCCTCGCCGGCGGCCCAGCGCCGGAGCGGCTCGCGCTTGCGGGCGCCGGCGACGAGAAAGAGCGCCACGCGCGCCGCCTGAAGCGCGGGCGGCGTGAGCGTGAGTCGCGCGTGATCGGGCCGCTCCACCCGCGCGACGAGCCGGCGCCGCTCGAGGAGCGCGGGATCGCCGGGAAAGAGCGATGCGGTGTGGCCGTCCTCCCCGAGGCCGAGGAGTGCGACGTCGAAGGAGGTCGGGCGGCCATGGCCGAAGGCGGCCGAGAGCGCGGCCTCGTAGCGGGCGGCGTCGCAGCGGGCGCCGCCCATGGCGTGCACGCGCGCCGGGACGCGGTCGAGCAGCGCGCGGCGCGCCATCCCCTCGTTCGAGTCGGGGTGGTCGGGCGGGACGCAGCGCTCGTCGGAGAAGAAGACGTCGACCGAGGCCCAGTCGAGATCCTCCGGCGTGAGCGCCTCGTAGAGGGCGCGCGGGGTGGCGCCCCCGGCGAGCACGAGGCGGCGGGGGCGGAGCGCCCGCAGGCGCTCGCGCGCCGCGGCGGCGAGCCCGGCCGCGGGGACGACGGTGAGCTCGGCCCGCACCCTAGAGCTCCCGCGCTAGTCGTCGACGCGCCAGGCGCGCGGTGAGATGAGCCGCTCCGCCTCCGGCGGGCCCCAGCTGCCCGCGGCGTAGTAGGTGACGGGCGGGGGATCGCTCAGCACGGGGTCGACGATCTCCCACGCGCGCCGCACGCCGTCGGAGCGCAGGAAGAGCGTCCGGTCGCCGTCCATCGCGTCGTAGAGCAGCCGCTCGTACGCCTCCTGCGGCTCGGTCATGAACGAGTCGCCGTACGAGAAGGACATCCGCACCGGCCTCGCGTCCACCTCCGGCCCCGGCGGCTTCGCCAGGAAGGAGAGGGCGATCCCCTCGTCCGGCTGCAGGCGCAGCGTGAGGCGGTTGGGGCTCAGCGCGGAGACCTGCGTCGGCTGGAAGAAGCGGATCGGCGCGTCGCGGAACTGGATCGTCACCTCCGAGACGCGCCGCGGCAGGCGCTTGCCGGTGCGGATGAAGAACGGGACGCCTGCCCAGCGCCAGCTGTCTATGCGCAGGCGCGCCGCCGCGAAGGACTCCGTCCCGGAGTCGGGGGCGACCCCCTCCTCCTCCCGGTAGCCGGGGATCGGCTCGCCGTCGATGACGCCGCGGGTGTACTGGCCCAGCACGACCTCCCCGGGGTCGATGGGGGCGATCGCGTGCAGCGCCTTCACCTTCTCGTCGCGGATCGCCTCGGCCTCGAACGAGGTCGGGGGCTCCATCGTCAGGAGCGAGACGACCTGCAGCACGTGGTTCTGGAGGATGTCGCGGAAGGCGCCGACGGTCTCGTAGGTGGCGCCGCGCCCCTCGAGGCCGATGGACTCGCCGACGGTGATCTGCACGTGGTCGATGGCGTCCCGGTTCCAGAGCCGCTCGAAGATCGCGTTGCCGAAGCGGAAGACCAGGATGTTCTGGACGGTCTCCTTACCCAGGTAGTGGTCGATGCGGTAGATCTGCCGCTCGTCGAGGTGCCGCTGCAGCGCGGCGTCGAGCGCCTCAGCCGAGGGCAGGTCGTAGCCGAACGGCTTCTCGATCACGATCCGCCCGCCCCGGGTGAGGCCGTGCTCTGAGAGCTCGCGGACCGTCTCCGCGAAGAGCGAGGGCGGCGTGGCGAGGTAGACGAGCCGCCGCTCCCGCTCGCTGCGGCGGGCGACGCCTTCGAGACCGTGCTCGCGCGCGCAGACGAAGCGCAGCCGGCGCGCGAGCGTCTCCCACGCCTCCGGGTCGACCGCGCGGCGCGAGTGCTCGCTCACGGCCTCCCTGGCGCGGCGGCGGAACTCGTCGTCTGAGAGGTCGCCGCGCGCGTAGCCGATCACGGCGCCCTCGTCGGGGAGCAGGCCGTCGAGCGCCAGGTTGTAGAGCGCCGGCAGCAGCTTGCGCCGCGCCAGATCGCCTGTCGCCCCCACCAGCACGATGTCCTGCGGCTCGGCCGCCTCCATCCCCCTCATCGAGCCGCCCTTCCCCGGGTTCGCG
>VYDC01000060.1:3491-4775 GCA_009843585.1 Chloroflexota bacterium
GACGCCCGCGGGCTAGTCGCCGGGGTCGTCGCCCGCGGCGGGCTGGACGGCGTGGCCGCCGAACTCCCGCCTGAGCGCCGCGATGAGCCTGAGCCCGAGCCCGTCCTCGCGTCGCGAGTCGAAGCGGGCGAAGAGGGAGTGCGCGATGCCCGCCGCCGGCACGCCTCGCTCCACCGCCTCCATCACCGTCCAGCGCCCCTCGCCGGAGTCCTCGACGTGGGCGCGCAGGCCGGCCAGGGCGGGGTCGCGCGCGAGCGCCTGTTCGGCGAGCTCAAGGAGCCACGAGCGCACGACGCTGCCGTGGTTCCAGAGCGAGGCGACCGCCCGGAGGTCGATGGGCGCGTCGTAGGCGTCGAGGAGCTCGAAGCCCTCGCCGTAGGCCTGGAGCATCGCGTACTCGATGCCGTTGTGGACCATCTTCACGTAGTGCCCCGAGCCGGCCGGCCCGACGTGGAGGTAGCCGCCCTCGGGCGCGAGCGCCGAGAAAAGGGGCTCGACCCGCGCGACGGCCTCCGCGGGGCCTCCCACCATCAGGCAGAAGCCCTCGGCGAGCCCCCAGCCACCTCCCGAGGTGCCGCAGTCGACGAGGTGGATCCCGCGCCCCGCGAGCGCCGAGGAGCGGCGGGTCGAGTCGCGGTAGTGGCTGTTGCCGCCGTCGACCACGATGTCGCCCGCGGCGAGCGCGGCACCGAGCGCGCCGACGGTCTCCTCCGTCGGGACGCCTGCGGGCACCATCACCCAGACGGCGCGCGGCGCCGGAAGCCGCCCCACCATCTCCTCGAGCGAGCCGGCGTCGGAGATGTCCGGGTCCCGGTCGTAGCCCACGACCTCGTGCCCCGAGCGCCTGAGGCGCTCGCGGATGCCGGCGCCCATGCGGCCCAGGCCGACGAGCCCGATCTTCATCGTGCCCCCTCTCGCCGGCGCCGCGACCCGCCCGGCCGTCGCGCCCGCCTCAGACCGACGTCGCGAGCGCCTCCAGCTCCTCCCGGTCGACGCGCGCGACGAGCCGGCCGTGCGCCCGGAGCGCCGCGAGATCGCCCGCGGCCTGCGCCCGCTTCAGCGTGCCGAAGTCGTAGCCCGAGCCCGGGATCGGGAGCGCGACGGAGTCCTCGCCCACGAGCTGCAGGAAGACGCCGCCCCCGGGCCCCCCCTTGTGCAGCTGCCCCGTCGAGTGCAGGAAGCGCGGGCCGTAGCCGACGGTCGTCGCGACCCGGTAGCGGTCGCGCAGCGCGGCGCGGACCGCCTGGAGCCGGCGGTCGTTCTCCTCGCTGCGCGGCAGGTAGG
>VYDC01000111.1:0-3520 GCA_009843585.1 Chloroflexota bacterium
CCCGCGCTGATCGGAGTGCGCGTCGAGCAGCCGGCGGCGGAACTCCTCCGGATCGGCATCCTCGGGGACGTGGTAGATCTCCTCCGGGTCGCAGGCGATGCGCATCTCGCGCCCGGGGAGGAATCGCTCGTTGGCCGGCAGGCCGAGCGCCCGGGACCCCAGCGGCCAGGTCGCGTCGACGCTGCCCCAGTCCCGGTCGTGCTCGACGCGCAGGAACGTGTGCACGTCGGGCACGGGATCCTCGTCGAGCATCGAGCGCAGCTCCGCCGGCGCCCACGGCGCGCACTCGACGCTCCACGCGTGGGTGCAGGCCAGGAGGATGGAGCGGTATCCCAGCTCGTAGAGGACCGCCCGCAGCAGGTAGTGCTTCCCCGCGTCGTCGCCGCGCCAGGCGCCGAGAGTCATCTCGGGGAGCGCGCCGGTCGAGGCCGTCCACGGCATCTCCCTGACGAGAGCGAAGGCGGCCTCCGCGTCCAGGGGCGCGTCGGGGGAGAGCAGGCCGCGACCGGCGGCCTCGTCGCGGAAGGCCCGGAGCACGGGCACCGGCCTATCCGCGTCCCTCGATGGGGACGTAGGGGCGCGCGGGAGGGCCGACGTAGTCGAGGAGCGGCCGGATCAGGATGTTCCTCTCGATCTGCTCGAGCACCTGGACCGTCCATCCCGGGATGCGGCCGAGCGCGAAGATCGGGACGAAGAGGTCCTGCGGGATGCCGAGCAGGTGGTAGATCACCCCGGCGTAGAAGTCGACGTTGGGCGCCACGCCCAGCCGCGCGTAGGGCCGCATCGCCTCCTCGACGGCCTCGAGGATCGCGAACCAGGTCGGCTCGCCGCGCTCGGCGGAGAGGCGGCGGACGCCGTCGCGGAGGTGGCGCGCCCTGGGATCCTCGGTGCGGTAGACGCGGTGGCCGAAGCCCATCACCGGCTCGCGGCGGCCCCGCTTCGCCTTCACGTACTCGCCGGCGTTCGCGGGGTCGCCGATCTCGCGCGCCATCTGCATCACGTTCTCGGCCGCGCCGCCGTGGGCGGGGCCCGAGAGCGCCGCGATGCCGGAGACGATCGCCGAGTGCAGGTCGGCGCCGGTCGCCGCGACGACCCGCGCCGCGAAGGAGGAGGCGTTGGAGCTGTGCTCGGCGTGGAGGACGAAGTCGACGTCCATGAGGCGGGCCGTCTCCGGGGCGGGCTCCTCGCCGGTCAGCATGTAGAGGAAGTTGGCGGCGTGCGAGAGCGACGCCGACGGCGCGATCGGGTCGCGACCCTCCCTGATGGCGTGGTGCGCGGCGACCAGGGTCGCCGCCTGCGCGGTGAGGCGCGCGCCCTTGCGGGCGACCGCCCCGGGCGACCCGTCGTCACGCTCCGGGTCGAAGGCGGCGAGGGTGGACACGGCGCTCCGGAGCACGTCCATCGGGTGCGCCCGCGCCATCGCGCGCGGGATCTCGATCACCGGCTCCGGCACCGCCCGGGCGGACCGGAGATCCGACTCGAAGTCGTCGAGCTGCGCCCGGGAGGGCAGGTCGCCGCGCAGCAACAGGTAGGCGGTCTCCTCGAACGTGGAGTGCTCGGCGAGCTCGTGAATGGAGTAGCCGCGGTAGTGCAGCGTGCCGGCGCGGCCGTCGATGGAGCAGATCGACGAGCGATCGAAGTAGACGCCGTTCAGGCCGCGGTGGATCTCCGGGCCGGCCCCGGCCCCCGGCGCCGTGGTCGACATCGTCTCGCCTCCTCGGTCACGCCCGCCGCCCCGCGCACCGCCGGCTCGCGGGCCGGGATCTAGTCGTCTTCCAGCGTCGAGGTGTCACCCTCCGGGAGGCCGAGCTCCCGCGCCTTCAGCAGCCGCCGCATGATCTTCCCCGAGCGCGTCTTGGGGAGCGTCTCGATGAACTCGATCTCGCGCGGGGCGACGCCGGGTCCCAGACGCTCGCGGCAGTGGCGCGTGAGCTCACGGCGCAGCTGGTCGGAGGCCTCGACGCCCTCCACGAGGCTCACGAAGGCCTTCACGATCTCCATGGCGACCGGATCCGGCTTCCCGATCACGCCCGCCTCGGCGACGGAGTCGTGCTCGATCAGCGCGCTCTCGACCTCGAAGGGGCCGACGAGGTGGCCGGCCGTGTTGATGACGTCGTCGTCGCGTCCGACGAACCAGAAGTAGCCGTCGGCGTCGCGCTTCGCCCGGTCGCCGGTCAGGTACCAGCCGCCCCGGAACCTGGAGTCGTAGCGCTCCTGGTCGTTCCAGTAGGTGCGGAACATCGAGGGCCAGCCCGGCCGGACGGCCAGCTGGCCCTCCGTCATCGGCTCGTCGACCGGCCGGTACTCGTCGTCGATGATCGCCGCCTCGATGCCGGGGAAGGGCCGGCCCATCGAGCCGGGGCGTATCGGCATGCCGATGTAGTTCGCGATCATGATCGCGCCGGTCTCCGTCTGCCACCAGTTGTCGTGGATGGGCAGATCGAAGGCCTCATCGCCCCAGACCACTCCCTCCGGGTTGAGCGGCTCACCGACCGACATCACGTAGCGCAGCGTCGAGAGGTCGTGCCGCCGCGCCACCGCCGAGCCCGCCTTCATGAGGAGGCGGATCGCCGTCGGGGCGGTGTACCAGACGGTGACCCCGTGCCGCGCGATCACCTCGTACCAGCGCGAGGCGCCGAAGCCCCCCTCGTAGATCAGGTTGGTCACGCCGTTGCTCCAGGGCGCGAACATGCCGTAGGAGGTTCCCGTCACCCAGCCGGGGTCGGCGGTGCACCAGTAGACGTCGTCGGGGTGCAGGTCGAGGACGTGCTTGCCGGTCGCGTAGTGGCTGACCACGGCGTTGTGCACGTGTGCCGCCCCCTTCGGGAGGCCGGTCGTCCCCGAGGTGAAGTGCATCACCGACCAGTCCTCGGAGCCGGTGCGCTCGATCTCGTACTCCTCCGAGGCGTCGCGGACGAGGTCCTTGTAGCCGAGATCCTCGTCGGCGACCTCGGCCTTTGAGAGGTGGTCGATCACGATCACATGGCGCAGGCTCGGCAGCTCGCCGCGGATGGCGTTGATCTTCGGGAGGAGGTTCGGGGTGGTCACGACGACGGAGCCCTCGGCGCGCTCGATGCGCTCCTTCACCGGCTCGGGCCCGAACGCCGAGAACAGCGGCGCGATGATGGCGCCGCGCTTCAGCGTCCCGAAGCAGGCGAAGTAGAGCTCGGGGATGCGATCGGTGAAGAAGAAGACGCGCTCCGCCTTGCCGATGCCGAGCGAGGCCAGGGCGTTGGCGAAGCGGTTCGAGTGGCGGCGCATCTCGTCGAAGCTGTAGCTCTCGACGGTGCCGTCCGAGGCCTCCCAGATCATCGCGACCTTGTCGGGCGTGGCCGCCGCGTGGCGGTCGATGCACTCGTGGGCCTGGTTGACCAGGCCGTCCGGCATGTCGAGCTCCGCAGCGACCGAGTCCCAGCTCCAGCGGGCGCGCTCCTCGGCCCAGTCCCCGAGATTCGGAGCGGTCCGAAGCGCCTCCGGCTGCTTCGCGATCTCGGCGTAGCTCATCACCATCGACATGCAC
>VYDC01000111.1:3530-4384 GCA_009843585.1 Chloroflexota bacterium
ACATGCACCTCCGTCGCGGGCCGAGTATAGGTGTCGGCGACCGCGGGCGGCGATCGCAGGATCATCCCCATCGCGCGACCGGGAGGCCCCGGCGGACGAGCGCCCGGCCAGCTCGAGTCAGGCCACCCGACGTCTACCGGGGGCGTGGCCGGATGGGGCCGTGGCCGGGCCCGGCCACGCGCGGGAAGCGACGGGGCGGAGGCGCGGGGCTAGCGCTGGCCCGCAGTCTCCCGGTACGCGATCCGATCGCGTCGCTCCGCGCAGTCGCCGCAGAGCACGGACTTGGTGCCGAACGGGACGCCGCCCTTGATGACGTAGGTGCCGCAGAGCGAGCACTTCCCCTCGACCCCGCTCTCCCCGATCTTGTGAAAGCCCATCCCGGCCTCCTCGAGCGCCCGGCAATTCGACGCATCGCCGCGGCCCGCCGTGCGGCGGGCCACGGGCGGTGAATCGATGACTACCATACTCAGGACGTGCACGCACCCGTGGCTCCGCGGCGCGGCATCCGCCGTCGGGCGTGTAAGGATGCCCGCTCCTACACTGTGCCGGGCCCCGGGGGGCCTCTCCTCCGCCGAGCACCCGGCCGGGATTCCGCGGAGGCTGCCCGAGCGAGGGCAGGGCGCGTCGCCGGCGAGGGGGCTACCGCGTGATCCGAGCGCGCAACGGCTACCGCGCTGCCGCAGTGCGGCGGGTCGCCGGCGGACGGCGGCTCCGGTGACGATCGCCTCCGGCTCCGAGCTGAGAGAGGTGGCGCGCCGCGCGGCGGCGAGCCGCGAGAACGCCTTCCGCGGGCTGCGTCTGCCCTCCGGCATCGACGTCGACCGTCTCCTCGACGACGTGCAGCGCTGGGGGGT
>VYDC01000111.1:4394-4764 GCA_009843585.1 Chloroflexota bacterium
TCTTCGGGGGGGGGGTGGCCGGCCGGGCCGTGCGTCCCGCCGGGGGCGGGGGGGCGGCGCCCCGCGCCGGCGCGCTGTAGCTCCTCCGGGCGCGGGCCGAGACCGAGGTCGAGGCGCTGCGCCCCCGGCTGCTGGGCGGGGTCTCCTTCGGCGCGACGGCGCTCGACCTTCCCGGCGCGTCGACGCCTGCGGAGGAGTGGCCGGTCGTGCCGTGGAATGGCTTCGGGCGCGGCTCCCTCGTGCTCCCCGAGATCCTCTGCGTCCGCGACGGCGGGGAGTGCGGGGTCGTGCTGGCACCCGGCGTCCCGGGGGCGCGGCTCGCCGAGTT
Source organism: Chloroflexota bacterium (assembly GCA_009843585.1). Classification (GTDB taxonomy): domain Bacteria; phylum Chloroflexota; class Dehalococcoidia; order UBA2979; family UBA2979; genus VYDC01. The sequence goes on from VYDC01000111.1 coordinate 4,723, forward strand.
CCTCGCCGCCCTCAGCGGGGGGGACGGCGCGGAGCCCAGCGG
>VYDC01000025.1:0-3295 GCA_009843585.1 Chloroflexota bacterium
CGCCGGCGCTGCACGAGACGTCCACAAGTGGAGCGCGCGCGTGCCGAAGCGCACCTGGCAGCCGAAGCGCATCCCGCGCAAGCGAAAGCACGGCTTTCGCGCGCGGATGTCGACGCGCGGCGGGCGTGCGGTGATACGCCGTCGCCGCTCGCGCGGGCGCTCGCGACTCGCGGTGTAGCGCGGCTGGAGCGCAGTAGCGGCGTGGCTGCTCGGCCAGAGCGCCTGCGCCGAAGCAGCGAGATCACCCGGGCGCTCAGGGGAGGGACGCGGGCGCGTCGGCGGCTGGTGCAAATTGCAGCCCGTCCCAACGGGCTCGGCCGCAGCCGCGTCGCGCTCTCCGTGGGAAAGCGGATCGGTCCGGCGGTGGCGAGGAATCGCGTGAAGCGGCGCCTGCGGGCGATGCTGCGCGATGGCACGCCGATCGCCGGGTACGACATCGTCGTGACCGCTCGAGAGGGGGCCGCGTCGGCCCCATTCGACGAGCTCAGGGGCGATCTGGAGCGCTGCCTGCGGGGAATTGGGCTCTCGCCCTCGGAGGATGCGTGAGTTTCCTGCTCAGAGGTGCTATTCGCATCTACCAGGTGGCGATCTCACCCCTGCTCGGCCCGTCGTGCCGCTACCAGCCGACCTGCTCGGCGTACGGACTCCTCGCTCTCGAGCGCCATGGCGCGCCGCGGGGCGCGTTGCTCACGGCAAGGCGACTGCTTCGGTGCCGGCCGGGGTCCCCGGGCGGCTACGATCCGGTGCCGCCGGCCGGGGCGGCCGCCCCCGGACGCTCCTCGGCCGGTGCGGAGGCGCCGGACGGGTCGAGATCAGCGGCCGAGCGCTGATGTTTCACGTGAAACACCGGCCTTTCACGCCTCTCGCGGTGGTCATCGCCGCGCTCGTGCTCGCGACCGGCTGCATCGGCGATACCTTCTCGCAGCCCTCGGGGTGGGCTTCTCCGGTCGAGGCCGGCGAGGTCCTGCTCGTGCAGAGCGAGCGTGGCCGCCTGGATGCGCTCGAGTTCACCGCGAGCGGCGCCCTGGTGGAGCGCTGGCACTACCCGGTCTCCGACGACCAGGTGGAGCTCGACGCCATCTACGCGACGCCTCTGGTGGAGGGCGACGTCATCTACCTTGCTGGCTACTCCGGCGATGTCGTCGCGCTCAGCTTGGCGACCGGACGCCCGCTCCCCGCCTGGGGCGCGCCCGTCCGGCTCGACGGCCACATCGTGGCGACGCCCGCGTTCGACGGGGAGCGGCTCTACGTCGCCACGGATCGCGGCCGCGTCAGCGCGCTCGACGCCTCGAGCGGCCGGGTCGCCGACGTCGTGCTCGATGCCGCTGGCGACCACCCGATCTGGGGCGATCCGGTGCTCGTCGGCGGGACGCTGTACGTCGCCGACATCGACCGCACCGTGCACGCGATCGGCGTCGCCTCCGGCGATGCTCGCTGGGCGCAGCCGCTGGGGGGCGGCGTTCCGGCGCCGCTCGCGCTCGATCGCGAGGTGCTGATTGCCGGCTCGCTCGACTCGCGTCTCTACGCGCTCGACGCGGGGGCGGGCGGCTCGGAGCTGTGGAGCTTCGAGGGCGACGGTTGGTTCTGGTCGCGCCCCTTGGTCGCGGGAGGGTCGATCTACGCGCCGACCTCGCGCGGCACCGTCTACGCCATCGATCGCGCCTCCGGCGCCGAGCGCTGGAGCTTCGCGAGCGGTGGCTCGCAGATCCGGACGGCTCTGGCGCTCGTCGACGGCGTGCTCGTCGCGGCCGATAAGGACGGGGCGGTCGTTGGCCTGAATCCGTCGAGCGGCGCCGTTCTCTGGCGGAGCACGATCGACGGCGACATCCTCGCCGACCCGCTCGTCCGCGGCCCGGAGGTTCTCTACCTGACCACGGGGGGCGATCTGGTGCGGGTCCACCCGCAGGACGGCCGCGTCGAGGAGCTCCCCCGGCTCGCGCCCGGGCGGCAGGATGGGTAGGCGAGCGTGCCGATAGGCTTCGTCTGGCAGACCTTCCTCGAGACCCCCCTCATCAACCTGATGGTGGGGCTCTCGGCTCTCGCGTTCGGCTCGTACGGCCTCGCCATCCTGATCTTCACCGTCATCTCTCGCGCGGTGACCTTCCCGCTGACCCTGCGGACACTCCACTCGATGCGGGCTCTCCAAGACGCGCAGCCACGTATCCAGGAGATCCAGAAGAAGTACTCCGACCCGAAGCGCCGCTCCGAGGAGACGATGAAGCTCTACCGCGAGCTCGGCGTGAACCCGCTGGGCTGCTTGGGCCCGCAGCTCATCCAGCTGCCGGTCTTCATCGCGCTCTACCAGGTGATCCGCATCACGCTGGGGACGACGCCGGAGAGCGTGCTCTCGCTCTCCGGCCGCCTCTACGACTGGGACATCGTCCAGGGGGCAATCCCGCTCTCGACGAGCTTCCTCATCCTCGACCTGCGCGAGAACGGCCCGTTGTGGCTGGTCGCGATGGTCTTCGTGGCTATGTGGCTCCAGCAGCGGATATCGAGCGGGCGCACGCGCGCCACCGCCGCCCCCAACCCGCAGCAGGCGCAGATGAACCAGATGATGCAGTGGATGATGCCGGCGATCTTCTCGTGGTTCGTCTTCATCGTTCCGGCCGGGCTCGGCCTCTACTGGGCCGGGAGCACTGTGATCGGTATCGTCCTGCAGTGGATCTTCGTGGGGCCCGGTGACTTCACCTGGGGTTCCCTTGTACCGGATCGGGCCCGCGCGTCGCTCGGGATGAAGCCTGCCGCGCCGCAGCGGCCGCGGCGTCCGCGCGAGCCGGCGGGGGGCGAGCAGACGGAGACGGAAGAGAGCCGGCCGGAGGCCGGCGTCGAGACGAGGACGGATCATGGACACAGTCGAGGTCAGCGGAAGGACGGTCGACGAGGCCGTCGACCGAGCGCTCGCTCAGCTCGGTCTCAGTCGCGATCAGGTCGACGTCGACGTCGTTAGCGAGGGCCGCTCCGGCTTCCTCGGGATCGGCTCGGAGGAGGCCGTCGTCCGTGTGAGTGCGCGCGCGGGCGAGGCGGGGGATCGGACCCGCCGGCGACGCGGGCGCCGCGGCGGTCGCGGGCGCCGTCGCGGCCGCGGCGAGCAGGTGGCGCAGGCCGAGCAGGGCGAGGTGGACCCGGACGAGCCGCCGCGGCGCGAGGACGTCTCGTCCACTCGGGCCGACATCGGCGATGACGAGCCGCCCAGGCGCTCCGAGGTGGAGGGCTGGGGTGAGTCGCGCCGCCCGGCCGAGCGCGCGCGGTCCGCGGGCCGTCAGTCGCGCTCCATCACCACGGCGCCGCGCTG
>VYDC01000025.1:3305-4756 GCA_009843585.1 Chloroflexota bacterium
GCGGTCGCCCCCGGGGCGGGCGGAGATTCCGCGGGGCGCCGCTCGAGGAGGTCCCGGAGATCCCGGGGCAGCCGGAGGAGCTCCCCGATCCGGCGGGGGAGTGGGACGACGCTATCGACCTCGCCGGCCGTACGCTCCGCGACCTCCTCACGCTGCTCGGGCTCACGGAGACGGAGATCCGCGCCCGCGAGCCCGAGACGGACGGTGACGGCATCGGCAGAACAGAACAAGTGTTCGACATTGTGGCTTTGGACGACGACACGGCCGATGAGCTGGGAGGACTTATCGGCCGTCGCGGCCAGACGCTCGTCTCGCTGCAATACCTGCTCAACGTCATCGTCGCGCGCCGTCTCGGCGGCGATCATGTCTTCGCCGTCGACGCGGCGGGCTACCGCCGTCGCCGCGAGCGCTCGCTGGTCGAGATGGCGCAGGAGATTGCGGCCGAGGTGCGTGACACCGGCGACGTGATCACGCTCGAGCCGCTCTCCGCGGCCGAGCGGCGGATCATCCACCTCGCAATCGAGAAGGAGGAGGGCGTGCGCTCCGAGAGCGTCGGCGAGGGAGAGGAGCGCCAGGTCGAGGTGCTGCCCGAGTAGGCACCAGCCGGTCGGGTCGCTCCGTACCGGCCGGGGTGCCCTGCACGTTCTATACTCGGTGACGTCGGGGACTCCCCGCCCGGCCGCGTCGGAAGAGATGAGCGCCGGCGCCGGGGGCGGTCGATGTGAGCGTCGGCATAGCGTTTGCCAACCAGAAGGGCGGGGTCGGCAAGACGACGACCGCAGTCTCGGTCGCGGCGGGTGCGGCCGCGCGCGGCGTCAGCGTTCTCCTCATCGACGCCGACCCGCAGGCCAACTCGACCTCGGCGCTGGGGGCGCGGCCGGACCGCGGCGGTCTCTACGAGGTGCTCGTGGGCGGCCGCACGGCGGCCGAGGCCGTCGTCGAGACGGAGACGCCGGGACTCTCGCTGCTCCCGGCGAGCGGCGATCTCGCCGGGGCCGCCGTGGAGCTTGTCACGCAGGCGGCGCGCGAGCACAGACTCAGGCTGGCGCTCGAGGGCGTGCGGACCGGACACGAACTGCTCCTCATCGACTGCCCGCCCTCGCTCGGGCTCTTGACCGTCAACGGCCTGGTGGCGGCCGACCAGGTGGTGGTGCCCGTGCAGTGCGAGTACCTCGCGCTGGAGGGGCTCGGGCAGCTGGCGCGGACGATCGAGCTCGTGCGGGCCAACCTGAATCCCCGTCTCGAGCTCCTCGGGGTGGTGCTCACGATGTTCGACGCCCGTACGAAGCTCGCGCGGCAGGTGCGGGAGGAGGTCCGACGCCACTTCGACACGACGTTCGAGACGGTGATCCCGCGCTCGGTGCGCCTGGCGGAGGCACCTAGCCACGGGCAGCCGATCCAGATGTACGATGGCCGCTCACCGGGGGCGCGGGCGTACGAGAGCCTGGTCG
>VYDC01000113.1:0-2607 GCA_009843585.1 Chloroflexota bacterium
GCCTGGGCGGGATGGGCTCGGCGGCGCTCTACGAGCTCGCGGCGCGCGGCCTGCGGGTGCTCGGCCTCGAGCGCTTCGACGTGCCCCACGACCGGGGCTCGTCGCACGGCATCACCCGCATCATCCGCCTCGCCTACTTCGAGCACCCCTCCTACGTCCCGCTCCTCCGCCGCTCCTACGAGCGCTGGCGGGAGCTGGAGAGGGCGAGCGGCGAGCAGCTTCTTCACATAACCGGATCGGTCGACCTCGGTCCGGGGGAGGGGAGGGTCGTCTCGGGATCGCTCCGCTCCTGCATCGATCACGAGCTGCCGCACGAGGTGCTGGGCGCCGCCGCCCTGGAGCGCCGCTTCCCGGCGCTGCGGGTGCCCCGGCGCTGGACGGGGCTCTACCAGCCGGACGGCGGCTTCGTGCTCTCGGAGCGGGCGATCGTCCACCACGTCGCCGCGGCGCGGGAGCGGGGCGCGGAGGTGCGCCTGGGGGAGGCCGTGCGCTCATGGGACGACCGCGGGGGCCTCGTGCGCATCGAGAGCGACCGCGGCACCTACGAGGCCGGCGCGCTCGTCGTCGCCTCGGGCGCCTGGGCGGCCTCGACGCCCGGTCTCCGCAGGCTCCTCGTCCCGGAGCGTCAGGTCATGGGCTGGTTCCGGCGGGGGCGCCCCGGCCTCTTCTCGCCCGGCTCCCTCCCGGTCGTCGTCGGGGACTTCCCGGAGGGCCTCTACTACTCGCTCCCCGCCTTCGGGGTGCCGGGGTTCAAGGTCGGCAGGTTCCACCACCTCGGCGAGGCGACCACGGCCGACGGGCTCGATCGCGAGTGCCGCCCGGAGGACGAGGCCGTGCTGCGGGCGGCGCTCGCGCGCTACTTCCCGGAGGCGGACGGCGAGGCGCTCTCGCTCCGCGTCTGCATGTTCACGAACACCCCGGATGAGCACTTCATCATCGACAGGCTGCCGGCCTCCCCCAACGTCGTCGTGGCGGCGGGCTTCTCCGGGCACGGCTTCAAGTTCTGCGGCGTGGTCGGGGAGATCCTGGCCGACCTGGTGTCGCGCGGGGAGACCGCGCACGACATCTCGCTCTTCCGGCTGGGCCGCTTCGACGCGGCCGCGTAGCAGCGCCCGCCCGGCCCGCGTCAGCTCTCGCGGTCGAGCACCTCGGAGACGAGCCCGGCGAGCGTCTCGCGGGTCTCGGGGTCGGCGGCATGGCGCGGCGCCCGCTCGATGGCGTCGAGCGCCTCCGAGGCGAACCGCCGCGCGACCTCCATCGACTCCGCGAGCATGCCGCCCTCGCGGATGGCGGCGATCGCCCGCTCGAAGTTGGCGCGGGGCCGCACGCCGTCGAAGGCGCGCCGGACCGGGTTGTCCTCGGGCTCGCGCTGGAGGTAGAGGATCGCCGGCAGCGTCAGCGTGCCGGACCTGAGGTCGGAGGCGACCGGCTTCCCCATCGCCTCGGCGTCTCCCGTGAAGTCGAGCACGTCGTCGACGATCTGGAAGGCCATCCCGAGCCTCTGCCCGTAGCGTCGCATCGCCCCGATCGCGGGCTCGTCGGCGCCGGCCACGATCGCGCCCCCCTCCGCCGCCGTCGCGAAGAGCGAGGCCGTCTTGCCGGCGATGCGGTCGAAGTAGCGCTGCACGTCCTCCGAGTACTCGAAGGCCGAGAGGTCCTGCTCGAGCTCGCCGGTCGCCATCACGCGCAGCGTCTTCGCGAAGGCGCGGATGGCGCGGATGTTGCCGGTCTCGGCGACGAAGTCGGCCGCGTGGGCGAACATGTAGTCGCCGAGCATGACGCTGGGGCCGTTCTGGAAGAGCGCGGCCGCGGTCGGTCGTCCGCGGCGCTCCGGCGAGGCGTCGATCACGTCGTCGTGGACGAGGGTCGCCGTGTGGAGCAGCTCGACGCTCGCCGCGAGCGGCACGAGCCGCTCCGGCTCGTAGCGCCCGAAGCGGCCGGCGAGGAGCGCGACCGCGGGGCGCATGCGCTTCCCCGCGCCCGCGAGCACCGGGACGAGCATCTCCCGGAGCCAGGGCGCCCCCTCCGCGGCGAGCGAGGCGAGCTTCGCCTCGACCAGCGGCAGGTCGCCCGCGACCGGGCCGTAGAGCGCGGGCGGTACCGAGGGGGAGCGCCCGCTCGCCGGGACCGCCATCTCTCCCCCCGCCGTCGCCGCCTGGCGCGGACGCCCTCAGGCGCCGAGCGTGAAGCCGAAGAGCCTCGCCGCGTTCTCGGCGGTGGCCGCGGCCACCGCGCGCTCGCTCTCCCCCCGCAGCGCCGCGACCTCTCGCACGGTGTAGGCGACGTAGGCGGGTTCGTTGCGGCGCCCGCGGTACGGCACCGGCGCCAGGTACGGGCAATCCGTCTCCACGAGCATAGCCGCGAGCGGCGTCTCGCGCGCCACCGCACGCCCCCGCTCGTTGCCGGGGTAGGTCACCGTCCCCGGGATCGAGATCAGGAACCCGAGCTCGACGTAGCGCCGCGCGAGCTCCCCGTCCCCGGCGAAGCAGTGCAGCATCCCGATCTCGCGGTCGGGGCCCAGGTAGCGGCCGGCGCGCGAGGCCCAGGCGCGGAGCTCCCGGTAGCACTCCTCGTCGGCGCCGCGCGCGTGCACCACCACCGGCAGCC
>VYDC01000113.1:2617-4736 GCA_009843585.1 Chloroflexota bacterium
CGCCGCGCCCCCGCCGACCAGCGCCTGGAGCGCCTCCCGCTCGGACGCGAGGCGGGAGGCGGCGTGGGGGTGGAGGCCGGCGGCGGCGTGCACGCGGGGCTCGGAGCGCGCGAGCGAGAGCGAGGCGGCGCTCGTCTCGCAGTCGACGCCGGTCTCGACGATCGCCTCGAGCCCCCACTCCCAGGCGCGCGCCAGCACCCCCGCGTGGTCGGCTCGCAGCTCGGGCGACCAGGAGTGCGCGTGCGCGTCGACCAGCGGCCCGTCGACCCGCGGGGGCGCCTCAGCCCCGGCCGCGCTCACGAGCCTTCGCCGAGGCGCGCCTCTTCCTCGTCGACCAGCGCCTCGTCGAGCTTGCGGAAGAGCGGGCGCGGCTCGGGGAGCGGCGCTCCGGGCGTCACGTCGGTGCGCCGCCAGCCCGCCCGCTCGATGTCTGAGTCGTGGCCGACCATCCGCCACGCCTCGGGAGAGGTGAAGGGGAGGAAGGGCTCCAGCAACGTCGCTATCGCCGAGATCACGTTGAGCGCGGTGGAGAGCGTCTCGGCGGCGTGCGCGCGGTCCTCACGGACGGCCGCCCAGGGCGCCCGCTCCTCGAGGTAGCGGTTCGCCTCGCCGGCGAGCGCCATCGGCACGCCGAGCGCGGCGCGCAGCCGCACCGCCTCCAGGTGGTCGGCCGCCTCGTCGAAGGCGGCGTCCGCGCGCTCGAGCAGCGCGCGGGAGGCCGGGGCGAGGCCGTCCGGGGCGCCGGGCGCGCGCCCGTCGAAGTGCCGGCGCGTGAGGGTGAGCACGCGGTGCACCAGGTTCCCCCAGCGCGCGAGCAGCTCGTCGTTCACGCGGCGCACGTAGTCGGCCCACGTGAAGTCGGAGTCGGAGGTCTCCGGCATCACCGCCGTCAGGACGTAGCGGAGCGGGTCGGGGTCGTGCCGGTCGAGGTAGTCGGGCATCCAGACCGCCCAGTTGCGGCTCGAGGAGGCCTTGGAGCCGGAGATCGTGACGTACTGGTTCGCCGGGACGTCGTAGGGGAGGTTGAGGTCGCCGTACCCCATCAGCATCGCCGGCCAGATCATCGTGTGGAAGGGGACGTTGTCCTTCCCCTGGAAGTAGATCGTGCGGCAGGAGGGGTCGGTCCAGAAGGCCTTCCAGGCCTCGGGATCGCCCGAGCTCTGCGCCCACTCTCGCGTCGCCGAGAGGTAGCCGATCACCGCCTCGAACCAGACGTAGATGCGCTTCTTCTCGTAGCCCGCGACGGGGACCGGGACGCCCCACTCGATGTCGCGCGTGATGGCGCGGTCGGTGAGCCCGTCGCGCAGCTGCCCGAGCGTGAAGTTGCGCACGGCGGGGCGCCAGTGCTCCTGCCCCTCGACCCACGCCAGCAGCCGCTCGGTGAAGGCCGGCAGGCGGAGGAAGAAGTGCGTCGAGGAGCGCGGCTCGGGCGTCGCGTCGGAGAGTCGCGAGCGGGGGTTCACGAGCTCGAGCGCGTCGAGCGTCGAGCCGCAGGCGTCGCACTGGTCGCCGCGAGCGCCGTCGTCCCCGCAGCGCGGGCAGCTCCCCTCCACGTAGCGATCGGGCAGGAAGCGCTTCACCACGGGGTCGTAGAGGAGGGTCTGCTCCGCCTCGTGCAGGTACCCGCCCTCGCGCAGGCGCAGGAAGATGTCCTGCGACACGGCGACGTGGTTCTCCGTGTCGGTCGAGGTGAAGAGGTCGAACGAGATCCCGAAGCGCCGCCACGTGTCGAGGAAGCTCTCGTGGAAGCGGCGGAAGACGGCCTCCGGCGTCGTGCCCTCCTGCTCGGCGCGGACCGTCACCGGCGTGCCGTGGGCGTCGGAGCCCGAGACCATCAGGGTCCGGTGCCCGCGCATGCGGTGGTAGCGCGCGACGATGTCCGCCGGCAGGTAGGCGCCCGCGATCTGCCCGGCGTGCAGCGGGCTGTTCGCGTAGGGCCAGGCGACGCAGATGAGGACGGCCGCGGCGCCGCCGCCGTCCCGCTCTCCCTCGGGCATCGGTGAATCCTAGCAGCGCCGCCGGCTGTGCTATATCGGCGCCCACGGAGGGCGCGGGATCGCCCTCGCGGCACCGCGCTCGTTGCGTCCTCCGGGGCTCCGCCGTACCATCGCCTCCACGC
>VYDC01000089.1 GCA_009843585.1 Chloroflexota bacterium
GACCCCGACTGGGTCTGGGTCATCGACCCGGTGGACGGCACGACCAACTTCATCAACGGCTTCCCCCTCTTCGGATGCTCCATCGGCGTCCTCTACCGCGGATACCCGGTGATCGGGGCGATCTGGTGCTCCACCGGCCACGCGCTCAGCCCGGGCGTCTACCACGCGCGCGCCGACGGGCCGCTCTGCTTCGAGGGCGAGGCCGTCGAGCCGCGGCCGCCCGGCGGGAGCGGCACCGTGCGCCGCGGGCTTTCGGCAGCGCCGGGCGGCTCGCCCGGCCGCGAGCAGCGCTGGGACCACCGCACGACCGGGAGCGCGGTCTCCGAGTGCGTCTTCGTCGCGACCGGGATCTTCCAGAGCGCGCTCTTCTGGGGACTCCACATCTGGGACGTCGCGGCGGGCGTCGTGCTCGTTCGTGCGGCGGGCCGCGAGGTCTGGCTCTACGAGGGGCGCTCGTGGCGCCCCTTCGAGAGATTCGAGGCCCCGAGGAGAGTCCCCGGCCCTCCGGGCAGGCGGGGGCCGCGGCGCGCGCCCACGCTCCGGGACTGGCGGATGCCGCTCGTGATCGGCACCGCGGAGGCGGCGGAGACGGTGCGGCGGCGGCAGCATCAGCGCAGGTGGCGGTGGCGGTGGATCCGCTGGCGACGTCGCGTTCGGGGGTGGCTCCACCGCGGCGGTCGCTAGGCCCCTCAGATCAAAGGCCAGGGCCAGCAACGCCACGGGAAGACCTCCGGCAACACCGGCTGCGCGATGAACTCGCCGAGCCTCTCCGCCAGCGCCTCGCGCTCCGCGGCCGTGAGCCGGCCGGCGAGAGCCTCGGCCTCGGGCGAGCCGGCGAGGAGCTGCCGCCTGACGCGCTCGAGGTCGCGCAGCGCCTCCGCGTCGACCTGCTCCCCCGCGAAGTCCCAGATCACCGTCCGCAGCTTCCCGTCGCGGTGGAAGCAGAGCGCGTTGTCGATCGCCCACAGCCGCTCATCCGCGCCGAGCAGGACGTGCCCCGCCTTGCGATCGGCGTTGTTCGCGGCGAGGTCGAAGGCCGCCATCCGCACGAGCTGCGGCCTGAGAGCGGTCCGCTCGCGCAGGACGAAGTAGTGCAGCCCGGGGTCGTGCTCGACGAAGAGCTGCAGCGAGCCCAGGCCGTGCTCGCCGTCGCGCTCGACCGTGGGAGGGACCAGCCCCCAGCCGAGCAGCCGCGAGAACTCGAAGGCCGCCACCTCGCGATGATGCAGCGTGCCGTCGGGAAAGTCGTAGAGGGGCCGCTCGCCGCGGCCGGGCTTGTAGACGGCGAGTCCCGGACCCAGCTCCGCATGGGTCAGCTCTGCCAGAAAGACGTAGTTCGAAGAGTCGGGGAGGAGGTGCAGCTCCCCGATGTCGGCTTCGGAGAGCGCCCGTGGCACCCCCAGGTGCTCCGGCGGCCAGAGCGCGGGAAGCGCCCGCAGGACGGCGCTACGCCCGCCTCACCACCTCGCGATCACGCACGCCGAGCGCCCACCTCATCGCGGCGAGATGCATCATCATGGTCGCGAGCGCCGGCAGGGAGGCGTCGACCGCCGCGCGCGCGCGGTCGAGCGCGGCCGGCGGAACGCCGCGGCCGTGCAGCTCCTCCTCGCTCGCACGCAGCGGGTGGGCGAGGAAGCGCGTCGACGAGCGCGCGTAGAAGTAGAGAGCGCGCCCCCGGCGGCGGATCGGCGGGTACGCCGCCAGGTGCTGGAGCTCCTCCCACGCGGGCCCGAGGTAGCGCGGCCAGCGCGCGACGGCGCGGTAGAGCTCGGGGGGAGCCTCGAGCCCGAGCGTGCGCGCGACCTCCTGAAGGAGCGGCTCCGACGGCGGGGCGAGGAGGATGTCGGTCGCGAGGTGGGCGCGCGCCCGCCCGGAGGACTCCCGCGGCTCGGGGCGGCCCCGGCCGCCGACCACCGCCCTATCGCGCGACTCCGCCAGCGCGCTCAGGAGCAGCAGCAGCTGCGGCTGCAGCCACTGGAAGACGTCGAGCGCCGCGAGCAGCTGCTCGAGCTCCGCGGCGTCGAGTCCTGAGGAGAGCAGCGCCTCGCGCGAGAGCCCGGGCTCGTAGCTCTCCTCGATCCCGTCGCTCGCCATGTCCGCCATGTAGAGAGCGCTGCCCAGGAAGCCCTGCGTCCCCACGCTCGGCGCAAGCTGGGGCCAGACGCACGCGAGGTACTCGCCGGCCGACCCGAGCTCGGCAAGCACGGCGGGGACGAAGGGCGAGCCGAGCGCCCCCGCCATCTGCCCGGGGAGCGGGGAACCCAGCCGTCCGGCGCCCTCTGCCACGGGGGCAGCATACGCGCCCCGCTCACGCGGCGAGCCCGAGGAGGAGGCGCCGGACGCCCGCGACCGCTCCCCCGGTCCGGGCGGGCCCGGCGGTCCTTGCCGACTCGCGCGGCGCGGTGTACGAGGGTCTGAGAGCGCGCCGGCCGACCGGCCGCCCGACGCCGAGCGGAGGCACCCGTGGACCCCCGTCGCCTGCGCGCGATCTCGCGCGGCGCGGTCGCCGTGAGCGCGGCCGCGGCGCTGGCCATCACCCTGGCGCCCGGGGGCTGGATCGACCCTGCCGCGTCCGTCCAGGACGCGGCGTGGCACCTCCTGGTCTTCGCCGCCCTCGGCGCCTCGCTGGCGCTGGCCTACGCGACCAGCGAGGCGGCGCGGCGATCGCCCCGCCGCACCCTCGTGATGGTGCTGCTCGCGATCTGGCTCGTCGCCGCGTCGACCGAGCTCCTGCAGGAGCGGATTCCGGGGCGCCAGCCGGAACTCGCCGACTGGGCGGCGAGCGTCTCGGGAGGGGTGCTGGGGTTCCTGCTCGCCGGCCCCGCGCTCCGGGCCCTGCTGCGCTCGAGGGGCGGCTGACGGGCGGACGCCCCGGGCACGGGGACCGCATCCGCCGCTCCGACGGACCCGGTGGAGGAACGCTTGCGTGAGCGGTACCGCCCCCTACTATGTTCCGCGGCACGCTCGCCCGGCGGGCGTGGGAGGAGGCGGCGATTCCGCTTGACATCCCCGAGGTGGTGATCGAGCGCCTCCCCGTGTACCTGCGCGTCCTCGACCGGCTGCAACGCAACGGGCACTCCGTGATCTCCTCGCAGGATCTGGGCGAGGAGCTGGGCGTGACGCCCGCGCAGATCCGCAAGGACCTCTCCTACTTCGGCCGCTTCGGGAAGCAGGGGCGCGGCTACTCGATCCAGCGGCTGATCGGCGAGCTGCGGCAGATTCTCGGCCTGGAGAGGCGCTGGAGCATGGCGCTCGTGGGCGCGGGCCAGCTCGGCCGGGCGATCGCCTCCTATCGCGGCTTCGGCCCGCAGGGCTTCGATCTCGCCGCCATCTTCGACGCCTCGCCCGCCGTCGTCGGCACCACCGTCGCCGGGCACACCGTCGAGCACGTCGACTCCATGGAGGACCGCCTGCGGGAGCGCCCCGTGGAGATCGGGATCGTCGCCGTCCCCGCCGAGCACGCGCAGGCGGTGATCGACCAGCTCGTCGGCGCCGGCGTGCACGCGATCCTGAACTACGCGCCGCGCGCGGTGCAGGTGCCGGGCCACGTGCGCGTGCGGCAGATCGATCCCGCAGCCGCGCTCCAGAGCATGACCTACTACCTCAAGAGCGAGGAGCCCGCGCTCCGCGCACCACGGTAGCCCGGCGAGCGCGGCCGGCCGCGCCGCCCGGCGGTGCCCCTACGTCTGCTCCGCGACGAGCGACTCCTCCGGCGTCGGGAGGGCCCGCGCCACGACCTCCATGTAGTCGAGCGCCGCGCCGGCGCCCTTGGCGACGCACTCCAGCGGGTCGTCGGCGATGTGGACGGGGACGCCCGTCTCGTAGAGCAGGAGATCGTCGAGGTGCGGCAGCAGGGCGCCGCCGCCGGTGAGCACGATGCCGCGGTCGATCACATCCGAGGCGAGATCCGGCGGTGTGCGCTCGAGGACGACGCGCACCGTCTGCACGACCGCCGCGAGCGCGTCCTGCAGCGCCGCCGTGACGTCCGACGAGCGCAGCTCGATGGTGCGCGGCAGACCCGTGATCTGGTCGCGGCCGCGCACGCCGATCGTGCGATCCGGCTCGCTCGGCAGCGCCGAACCGATCGCGACCTTCACCTCCTCGGCGGTCCTCTCGCCGATCAGCAGGTTGTTGCGTCGCTTGACGTACTGCGCGATCGCCTCGTCGAGCCGGTCGCCGCCGACCCGGATCGACTCGCTGGCGACGATCCCGAACATCGAGACGACCGCCGCCTCCGTCCGCCCGCCCCCGATGTCCACGATCATGTGCCCGCGCGCCGAGCCGAGCGGGATCTCGGCGCCGATCGCGGCGGCGAGCGGCTCGGGGATGAGGTGTGCGGGCCGACGCGCGCCGGCCGCCTCCGCCGCATCCCGCACGGCGCGCTGCTCGACGCCCGTGACGCCGACCGGGACGCAGATCATCACCTCCGGCCTGACGAGGGATAGGCGCCCGGTGACGCGGCCGATGAAGTACCGGAGCATCGCCTCGGTGATCAGGTAGTCGGCGATGACCCCCTCGCGCATCGGCCGGATCACCTGGATCGATCCTGGGTGGCGCCCGATCATCCCGCGCGCCTCGTCGCCGACCGCGACGACGGCGTTCTCGCGGTCGGTCAGCGCCACGACCGCCGGCTCGTCGAGCACGACGCCGCGACCGTGCTCCATCACGACCACGTTCGCCGTGCCGAGATCGATCCCGATCCGCTTCCCGA
>VYDC01000205.1:0-2608 GCA_009843585.1 Chloroflexota bacterium
CACCCGACGCGGGCGGCGTGCGCGCCACGGCCTACTCCCGGTCCCGGGCGAAGTCGCGGCAGCGGATCGCCCGCTGCAGGTCGTCGTTCGCCTCGCGCAGGAGCCTCGCGAGCAGGGGCTCCCCCTCGACGCCCGCGAGGGCGGCGCGCGAGCGCTCCAGGAGCGCGGGCTCGATCACGTGGTGCGGGAAGAGCTGTGAGAAGAAGGCCTGGGTGAACTCGCGCTCGCGCTCGCGGGCGACCTCGGGGAGCGCCTCGAAGAAGCGGTCGACGTAAGGCGCGAGCAGCTCCCGCTGCGCCGGCCAGTGGAAGCCGCTCATCGCCGCCGCCGTGAGGTGGAGGGAGCCGTAGCCCTCGCCCAGGAATCGCGCCCAGGCGGCGGCCTTGACGTCGGGGCGGGGCGCGGCCGTCTCGATGCGGAGCGCCGCCCGCTGGCCGCGGTCGGAGGGATCGCGCTCGCGCTCCTCAGCTGCGCGCGCCCCGGCTGCGGGGAGGTCGTGGGCGGCGTAGAGCGCCGCGATGTCCCAGCGCATCTGCTGGTCGACCTCAAGCCCCGCGATCCGGGTCGCACCGTCGGCGACCTCGGCGACGCGCTCGACGTCCGGGGGCGTGAGCGCGACCTGGATCAGCGTGCGCATCCAGAGTATCTGCAGGTCGCCCGCGGGGAGGGCCGGAAGCAGATCCCAGGCCTGCTCGAAGAAGGCGTGCGCGGCCGCGATCTTCCGCTCCTCCGGCACGTAGCGCAGGAGCGCGCCCTGGGCCGTGGCGAGCAGCGTCTCCACCAGCTCGACGTCGCGCTCGGGGGCGAGGTGGCGGGACAGGATCTCGAGGTAGTCGAGCGACGAGAGCTGCTGGTCGCGCACCATGTCCCAGAGCGTGCGCCAGGTGATCTGGCGCGCCAGGGGATCGGCGATCGCGGGGAGCCGCTCGCGCGCGAAGGCGAGCGAGGTCGCGTCGAGCGCGACCTTGGCGTAGGCGTGATCGCCGTGGTTGGGGAGCACGAAGAGGGGCAGGGGCCGACCCGCGGCGGCCGGCACCTCGGCCGCGGCGCCGTCGATGGAGGCGGGCAGCTCCTCGACGATCGCGCCTCCCGGGCGCTCACCCTCGCGCCAGAGCCCGAGCGTGACGTGGTGCGGCCTGAGGGTCGGGTACTCCTCGGGGGCGCTCTGGGAGAGCCGCAGCCGGGAGATGCGCCCCTCGGCGGCCTCCCACTCTGCGGCGAGGGTGTTGAGCGACGGCGTCTCCAGCCAGAGCGTCGCCCAGGCGTGCAGGTCGCGCGCGCCGCCCACCTCGCGCATGCCGGCCTCGAGCGCGTCGAGGAACTCGCGCAGCGTCGTGTTGCCGAAGGCGTGCCGGCGGAAATAGAGGCGCATACCGGCCCGAAAGCCCTCGATCCCCATCGCGGCGACGAGCTGCTTGATGACGGCGGCCCCCTTGCCGTAGGTGATGCCGTCGAAGTTCAGGAAGGTCTCCTCGGTGCTCCCCACCTCGCCGGCGATCGGATGCGTGGTGGGGAGCTGATCCTGGCGGTAGGCCCATGCCTTCATCCCGGCGTTGAACGATTGCCACGCCGTCGTGAAGCGCGTTGCCTCCGTGAGCGCGAGGTAGGCCATGTAGGTGGCGAAGCTCTCGTTGAGCCAGAGGTCGTTCCACCACCTCATGGTCACGAGGTTCCCGAACCACATGTGGGCCATCTCGTGGAGGATCACCTCCGCGCGGGTGAGGCGCTGGTTCTCGGTGGGGGGGTCGCGGAAGATCAGCCGCTCCGAGTGCGTGACCGCCGCGACGTTCTCCATCGCCCCGGCGTTGAACTCCGGGACGAACACCTGGTCGTACTTCCCGAACGGGTAGGCGCGGTCGAAGAAGTCGACGAAGAAGTCCAGGCCCCGGCGCGTGATGTCGAGCACCTCCTCCTCGTCGAGGTGGCGCACGAGCGAGCGGCGGCAGTAGAGGGCGAGCGGGACGCCGGCGTGCTCGGAGCGGATCGCGTGGTAGGGGCCGGCGATCAGCGCGAAGAGGTAGGGCGAGATCGGCGGTGTCTGCCGGAAGCGCACGAGCCGGCGCTCCCCGTCGGCGTCGCCACGATGCTCCACGGCCCCGTTCGCTATCAGCTCCCACGACGCCGGCGCCGTGACCGAGAGCGAGAGCCTCGCCTTCAGGTCGGGCTGGTCGAAGCAGGGCAGCAGTCGGTGCGCCGCGTACGGCTCGAAGTTCGTGTAGAGGTACTCCTCGCCGTCCTCGGGGTCGATGAACTGGTGGAAGCCGTCGCCGGTGTGGTCGTACTCGCTCTCGTAGCGAACGCGCACGACGTGCTCGCCCCTCCCCGTGAGCGCCGACCCGGGAAGGTGGAGGCGGTAGCCCGTCCACGAGGGGGCGACCGGCTCGCCGTCGACCTCCAGGGAGTCGATCGACCCGGCGCGGCAGTCGAGGAAGGTCCCGCCCTCGCCGGCGAGCCGGAAGCGGATCGTGACCTCGCCGCGATAGCGGGGGGCGCCGCCCGCGAGATCGAGGGTCAGATCGTAGGAGACGTCGGAGAGCCGCTCGCCGCGCGCCCGCGCCTCCGCCTGGGTGAGCAGGTCGCGGGCGCCGCCGCCGGCGGCGCTCGGCCC
>VYDC01000205.1:2618-4688 GCA_009843585.1 Chloroflexota bacterium
CGGGGGGGGGGGTGGCGGGCTTGGCACGCGGCGGGCCTCTCATCGGGATCGGCGGGCATCGATGATAGCGGACCCGTCCGCGAGGGCCGGCCCGGCCCGGGAGGCGCGGATGCTAGGCTGCGGCCACGGGACGAGGAAGGGGGCCGGTGATGGCGAGCGCCGACGAGTTGCGCGAGGCGATGCGGGGGGCGCTGTCCCCGCTGAGGGCGGCGATCGAGGCCGCGGGCGCGGACTGGGAGCGCGTCCCGGCGCCGGGCGGCGATTCCGACGACGAGGAGAACTGGTCCGCCCGGCAGGCCGCCGAGCACGTGATCGGCGCCGACTACGCCTTCGCGCGCGCGGTCGACGGGGCGCTGGGACGGGATCCGGTCGAGCGCCCGGAGCTGACGCTCCCGTCCGCCGCGGACGCGCTCGCGGCCCTGGAGGACTCCGCCGCGGCTCTGGACGCGTCCGTGGCGGCGCTCACCGACGCGCAGCTCGAGGTCGAGACGCGCCCCGGGCGCTCCCTGGGGTGGCTGCTCGAGCTCGCCGGCGCCCACCGCCTCGAACACGCCGCGCAGATCGAGGCGCTGGGGAGCTCCGGCTAGAGCGAGTCCCGGCCCGCATCCCCCCGCCGGCGCGGCACGACCCGGAGGCGGACGATCGCCACGGCCGCGAGCGTCGCCGCGAGCCCCCACCATGTGAGCGCGTACTCGAGGTGCGGGATCGTGTTGCGGTAGGGGAGGTAGCCCCTCTGCGGCAGCTCGTCCGGGTGCGGCGGCGCCAGCGCCTCCGTGTCGAGCGGCCCGTCGCCCTCCAGCAGGCCCCAGTCGACGACCGCGTAGGGGAGCGCGCCGGCCATCGACGCGGGGTGGAAGGAGGTCCACCCGGCGCCCGGGACGAGCCGCGCGCCGCCGGGGTCGAGGTGCCGGGCCAGCCCGCGGGCCGTCCCGGCGGGCTCCCGGGCGAGACGCGCCCGCACCTCGTCGCGGAGCTCCACGGGGTACCAGCCCCGGCCGACGAGCACGGCCGGCCCGCCGGCGGCGGGGCGGAGCGGGACGACGATCTCCTCGCCCCGCGTGCCGAAGCGGATGCGGTTGGTGACGATGAGGGCGCGCTCGAGGTCCCAGCGCCCGCTGATGCTGACGAGGCGGAAGTCGAGCTCCGGACCCGGCGGTGCCCCGTCGGCGCGCTCGAGCTCGATCGTCGGCTCCTCCGTCCGCTCGCCCAGTCGCTCCGCGAGACGCTGCTTCTCCTGGTGACGGCCGAACTGCCACGCGCCGAGCGCCAGCAGCACGCAGAGAGCGGCGAGGATCAGCGCGAGCAGGGCGGGCGTGGGGAGGCGGAACGTCACGAGGACCTCCCGGCGTCACCGCCGGGGCACGTGCCCGGGCGGCCGGGTCGGCGGTCCAGTGTCGGAGCCCGCCCCGGCGCGGGCAACGCGGCGTCCGCGCCGCGCCCCCTCCGCGGGTGGACATCCCGGCGCTCGATCGCTAGAGTCCGCGCATGCAGGCGGCTCGCGGGGGGCGTCCCGGGGCCGCTGCGTGGTGAAGGGGGCTCATCGGCGCGAGGAGTGAGTGGCTTCGACCGCCGACGCACTGGTCCCGGAGCCCGGGGGCCGGCGAGGGGTACGACCTATGGCAGGTGCGGTTCTTGCACGTCGAGCGATTCAGGCGGTCATCGTCCTTTTCCTGCTCGTCTCGACACTCTTCTTCGTTTCCCGGATGTCGGGGGACCCGGTCGTCATGCTCACCGAGGGCGCGATCGATCCCGAGGACGTGGAGGCGCTGCGCGAGGCCTACGGATTCAACGATCCGATCGTCGTGCAGTACGTTCGCTTCCTGGGCGAGATCTCGCGGGGCGACTTCGGCGACTCGGTGCGGACCTTCCAGCCGGCCCGTGACCTCGTCATCGAGCGAATCCAGGTCAGCCTGCAGCTGGTGATCCCCGCCAAGATCCTCGTCATCGCCACGGCGCTGCCTCTGGGGGCCGTCGCCGCCGTCAAGCGCGGCGCGATCGGCGCCGTCGCCATGATCATGGCCGTCATCTTCCAGTCGGTCCCCTCGTTCTTCCTGGGGGTCCTCTACATCT
>VYDC01000007.1:0-4433 GCA_009843585.1 Chloroflexota bacterium
CCCTCGCCCTTCCCTCCCCCGGGTGCTCCGGCCGCGCACGGCGGGCGCACCCGGCGGGGCCGCTAGCCCTCCGCCCTCCGCCTGTCCTCGAAGCGGCGCGGCTTCGACTCGATCCCGAAGCGCGTGAGCTCCTGCAGCTCGCCCGGCCCGCGCACCTCGACGACGATCCCCACCGACAGCTGCGCCCGCAGCGCGTCCGAGACGTCGGAGGCGATCGCCTCGCGCTCCCTCGCGTCGGCCGGCCGGGCGCTCTCGACGTAGAGCGTCATCCGGTCGCGGCCGTCGACGCGGTCGGCGATGCAGAAGAACTCGCCGCCCACGCGCGCGTCGCGCCGCGCCACGTCCCCGCAGGCCTCGGGCCAGACGTTGACGCCGCGGAGCTTCACCATCGTGTCGGCGCGCCCCTGCAGGAAGTCGATGCGCGTGAGCTCCGAGCCGCACGCGCAGCGCTCGCGGGAGAGCACGCGCGTCGTGTCCTTGGTGTCGTAGCGCACGACCGGGACGCCGCTCTTGTAGAGCGCCGTCGTGACGATGGAGCCGACCTCGCCGTCGGGGACCGGCTCGCCCGTCTCGATGTCGACGACGTCGATGACGAAGGCGTCCTCCCAGAGGTGCATGCCCGAGCGGGCGGGGCACTCCGACGCCATCACCTGGGTCTCGTGCATGCCGTAGTTCTCAAGCGCCGGGACGCCCCACTCCTCCTCCACGAGTCGCGGGTCGCCGCCCATCGTGGAGATGTGCGCGAGCTTCAGGTCGCGCCCGACCTCGAGCCCCATCTCCCGCGCGGTGCGGGCGAGCTGGATCACGTAGTCCTGGAAGCCGACGAGCCCGCGGACGCCCCAGTCGCGCATGATCTCGATCTGCCGCGTGCTCCGGGTGACGATGCCGGCGCTGGTCGTGACCGGGATGCAGCCCAGCCACTGGTAGAGGGCCTCGTCGACGATGAAGGGGCCGTTGTGGGTGGAGTAGAGCATCGTGTTCTGCACCGGGTCGCCGGGACGGAAGCCCGCCAGGTAGAAGGCGCGCTGCCGGAGGATCGCCCCGACCTGCCGGTCGCGCAGCGTGTAGAGCGTGGGACGGGGCCGCCCCGTCGTCCCCCCGGAGGTGTGGATGCGCACCGGCCCGGCCGAGGGGGTCTCGTCGAAGCGGACGCCCTGGTAGGTGCCGAAGGGCGGCGACCCCTCGATGCTCCGCCGGAGGTCGTTGACGACGTAGGTCGGCAGCGCGCGCAGGTCGTCGAGCGTGCGCACCTCCTCCGGGCCCCGCACGCCGGCCTGCTGCCAGCGTTCGCGGTAGAACTCGGTGCTCCAGGCGTGGGCGACGCAGCGCGCGATGCGCTCGCCCTGCAGGCGGCGCACCTCGCCCGCGGGGAGCAGGTAGGTCCCCGTGAAGAAGGCGGGGGCCGGCTCGTACTCGCGGACCGTCGCCTCCCAGTCCAGGGAGGAGTAGAGGTACGGCACGCGCACGCCGGCCGTCTCGATCAGCGAGCTGCCCACGCCGTCTCCCTCCCGCGGCCGGCGAGCCGACCGCCTACGGCGCGTTGAGCCGGTCGGGGAGGTAGATGCCGCGCGTCGGGGGCTCGTAGGGCCCGGCGCCGGCCTTCTTCGGGATCACGCGAACGACGTCCCGACCGGCCTCGACCCCGCCGCCCAGGGCGTCGCGCAGGAAGTCCGACATGTAGTAGTAGACGTCCTCGCCGCCGAGCCCCTCTATGGCCGGCGGCGAGTGGAAGTCGTCCTCGAGCACCCACATCTCGCGGGGACCCCGGATCTCCTCCCAGATCGGGATCGCCTCGTCGAGCGGGCAGAGCGGGTCGTACTCGCCGATCACCGTCAGGGAGGGGCAGGTGATGCCGGAGGCGTGCCCCTCCATCGTCATCGTGACGGCCATCTCGTCGAAGCGGTCCTCGTCGTGCATGCCGGCCATGTACATGAACATCTGCTTGAAGCGGGGGGAGTCCTCCTCGAAGATCGCCCGCTTCGCCGTGAAGCAGGCCGATGCCGTCGCGAGCGCGGCGACGCGGCTGTCGTGGGCCGCGATGCGCATCCCCCAGAACGATCCCATCGAGATGCCGGAGATGCCGATCCGCGAGGCGTCGACCTCCGGCTGCTCGACGAGCCAGTCGATCACCGCCGATCCGGCGCGCTCGTAGTTGTCGCCGGTCACGCGGATCTTGCGCATGTTGCTGGTGCCCTGGCCGGGCCCGTCCATCGCCAGCACGTTCATCCCGCGCTGCACGAAGGGGTTGCGGGTCGGCCGCGGGAAGGTCTCCTTCGTCTGATCCATCCCCGGGACCTCGATCACCGTCGGCGCGTTCGGCTCGCCGGTCATGTGGAGCAGGCACTGGATCTGCTGGCCCTCGAAGGGGACCTCGACGAGCCGGATCGGGTAGGGGGCGAACTCGATCACCTTCTCGTAGCACTCCAGCAGCTTGGCGTGCAGGTAGATCTTGTCGGGGTGATCGTCCCAGTAGAGCGGGTGCTGGGCGTCGCGGTAGAGATCGGCAGCGCGCCAGTAGTGCTCGAACGCGGTCTCGCGGTGGCCCGCAGCCTCGGCGCCGCGGGCGACCTGCTCGACGTGGCGCGCGTAGCGCTCGATGACCTTCGGGATCTGGCGGTAGGTCTTGACCTCGGGCGGGTGCTGGCGGGTGTCGTAGGCGAAGTTCTGGACGCGACCCGTCGTCTTCGCCATCCAGTCGAGCAGCCACTGCTGCCCGTCGCGACGCCTCTCCTTGCGCGACACATCGGTGGGTCTCATCGGCCGTCCCTCCCACGGGTCCCCGTGACCGCTCCGCCGGCGCCCGCACGCCGGCCCGGCCGGGCCCCGCCGCGGGCGGACGCGCCCCCGGGATGCCGACGATAGAATGGCCGGGGCCGGGCGCCACTCTGCCACAGCCGCACGAAAGGAACACGATGCCGCTCTCCGACGTCAAGCCGATCGACGTTCACATCCACCCCTTCACGGTGGAGACGCGGCTTGGTCACGGACCCTCCTACACCGAGGCGCACGACGAGTACTTCGGCCGCTCGGAGGAGGCGCCGCATCACGGCCGCCTCGACATCCCGATCGAGACGAGCTACGAGACCTTCAGGGGGGCGGGCATCGAGCGGGCGGTGCTGGTGAACATGGTCTCCTACCACCGCTGGGGGCGCGCCCTCCCCAACGACTACATCGCCGAGTACTGCCGGCGCTACCCCGACATGTTCCTCGGCCTGGGCGGCGTCGACCCGCACATGGGGGCGAAGAACGCCGTCGCGGAGCTCGAGCGGTGCGTGAACGATCTCGGGCTGCTCGGGCTCAAGTTCCACCCGGCGTACCAGGAGGTCGATCCGGCCGACCAGGCCCTCATGTACCCGATCCTGGAGGCATGCGAGGCGATGGACGCGGCCGTCCTCATCCACACCGGCACCACCCGCATGACCTACAGCAAGATCCGGACCTGCAACCCGATCTCCATCGACGACGTCGCGACTGACTTCCCGAAGCTGCGCGTGATCATCACGCACTTCGGCTGGCCGTGGACGGCGGAGGCGCTCGCCGTGATCTGGCGGCACGAGAACGTCTACCTCGACCTCTCGGGGTGGCTCCCGCGCTACGTCTACCAGGCGGAGCCCATCGTCTTCCAGTACATGAACACCGTGCTGCAGGACAAGTTCGTCTTCGGCTCCGACTACCCGGCCATCGACCCGAAGGTCTGGCTGGACGACTTCGACGCGATCGTCGAGCAGGGCTACGTCTGGGGCGGGGAGCGGCGCGAGTTCCGCCCCGAGGTCTACGAGAAGTTCGTGCGCACCAATGCGCTGCGCGCTCTGAAGCTCGATCTCTAGCGGGTCGGGCGTCCGGGGAGGGGGCGGCAGATGGCGACCGAGCAGGCCGTGGCCGGCGGGCAGGACGGGGCGGGCGCGAGGCCGCTCTCGACCGTGGAGCGAGCGATGGGCTCCTACTCCGCCTACGGGTGGCGCGCGCGCATCGGCGTCGTCGTCCCGCCCGGGAACACCTCCAACGAGGCCGAGTTCAACCTGATGGCGCCGGAGGGCGTCTCCATCCACGCGGGTCGCTCCCCCGCCTTCCAGGACGCCTCGCGCAGCGAGGAGATGCTCCGCTGCCTGGCGGACGGCGTTGCGCAGCTCGGCGGGGGATCGCGCATGGACGTCGTCGCGCTCGCGTGCACGACGAGCTCGATGCTCCTCCCCGTCGACGAGCTCGACCGCAGGATGGCGGCGATCGTCGGGGGCGAGACGCCGACGACCTCGGCCGGCGGCGCCGTCGTGCGCGCCCTGCGCGCCCTGGGGGCGCGCCGCATCGGCATCGCCACGCCCTACCCGCGCTCCCGCGACCCCCTGGCGCGCGCCTTCTTCGAGAGCGAGGGCTTCGAGGTGCTGGCCCTCGAGTCGCTCGGGATCGGCGAGGAGGGGTGGCAGGTGGAGGGGGGC
>VYDC01000007.1:4443-4677 GCA_009843585.1 Chloroflexota bacterium
GCGCGCATCCCGCCGGAGGTCGCGTACCGGCTGGCCCGTGAGGCCGATCGACCGGAGGCGGACGCCTTGCTCATCAGCTGCACCGACCTGCCGGCCCTCTCCATCGTCCCGCGGCTGGAGGAGGCGCTGGGCAAGCCCGTGGTGACCAGCAACACCGCGCTCTTCTGGGACTGCATGCGCCGCTGCGGGCTCGACGAGCGCACCGACGGCTTCGGGCGGCTCCTTGCCGAGCAC
>VYDC01000152.1 GCA_009843585.1 Chloroflexota bacterium
CGTGTCCCCGGCCCACTCGGGGTGCCCGAGCGCCCCCGCGAGGGAGGCCCACTGCGCGTCGTCCTGGCAGACGACGTTCACCCAGCCCCCTTCGGCCGGGTAGCAGTCGTGCGGGACGATGCGAGGGTCGGTGTTGCCGACGCGCACCGGGACGCGGTGGTTGAGCGTCCACTCCGCCAGCACCGCCGGCAGCTGCCACTGGAGCTCCTCGACCTGCGAGAGGTCGATGAAGCAGCCGGCCCCGGTCTGCTCGCGCCGGAGCAGCGCGGCGCCGGTCGCGAAGACGATGGCGAGCGGGACGCTCGCGTCGGAGTGGAGCGCGCCGACGATCTCGTCGGGCCGCGAGCCCGGGTAGCCGCGGATCGCGTGGTGCCCCGCGGCCGCGTCGAAACCGTTCCCGAACATCAGGTACCCCTGGTAGGGGCCGCCCTGGCCCCACCCGGCTATCGAGATCATCGTGATCTGCGGGTTGAGGGCGCGGACCGCCTCCCAGCCGAATCCGAGGCGCTCGATGGTGCCGCCGGTGAAGCCCTCCACCAGCAGATCGGCGCCGGCGATGAGCCGCCGGAGCACCTCCGCGCCCTCCGGCCGGCGCACGTCCACGGCGATGTTGCGCTTGTTGCGGTTCCCGTGGATGTGCGAGTTGACGCGCTCGTAGGCGGGCCCCGGGCCCGGCGCGACGCGGCTGTCCTCCGTGAGCGGCCTGGTGATGGAGGGGCGCGGGTAGGTCTCGACCTTCACGACGTCGGCGCCCAGGTCGCCGAGCAGCGTGCAGCCGAAGGGGCCGGCCCAGACCTCGGCCAGCTCCACGACCCGCAGCCCTGAGAAGGAGCGGCTCATCCGGTCACCCCCGCCCGCGCCAGCGCCTGCCGCTCGTCGGCGTCGTAGCCGATCCCCTCGAGCACCTCGTCGGTGTGCTCGCCGAGCTCGGGGCTCGGCCCGATCCTCCAGGCCGGCTCGGGCCCCTCCATCCGGAACGGCGCCGCCGCGAGCCAGTGGGCGCCGACGCCGGGCTGCTCGACCTGCACGTACGAGTCGCGGTGCACGGCCTGCGGATCGTCGAGCAGCTCCGAGGCGTCGAGGACGGGCGCGACCGGCACCCGCGACGCCTGCAGCTCGCGGAAGACCTCGAGCTTCGTGCGCGCGTCGAGCCAGGGGCGGAGGAGCTCGACGAGCTCGGCGCCGTTCTGCTCGCGCGCCCCCATCGTCGCGAAGCGCGGGTCGTGCTCGAGCTCGGGGCGACCGATCGCCCGGCAGAGCCTCCCCCAGAAGGCGTCGCCCGTGCCGGCGAAGATCAGGTAGCCGTCGCTCGCGCGCAGGGAGCCGACCTGGCCGGAGGCGAGGATCGTCCCGCTGATCGCCCACAGCGGGTATCCGGAGTCGACGTTGCCCATCAGCGCCTCGACGCCCGAGATGTCGACGACGCGGCGCTCCCCGTCGGCGCGCGCCCCCCACACGGCCGCCATCCCCGCGGCGGCCGCGGTGCAGCCGATCTGCACCGTGGCGACGAACGGGCCGTAGCGCAGCGGCGTCCCGCCCTCAGGCGTGTGGCGGGTCGTCCGCGTCGACCAGCCGAAGAGCGTGAGATCGCTCTCGCGACGGGGGGCGTGGGAGCCGGTCATCCCGTGCGGCGTGATCGTCACGACGCTGGGGCGCTCCTCGCCGAGCAGTCCCAGCAGCGGACGGACCTCGTCGGGCGGGAGCTCGATCAGCGCGAGCTCCGCCGTGGCGGCGAGCCGCGCGAGCACCTCCCGACCGGAGGCGGTGCGGTGGTCGACCACGGCCGAGCGCTTCCCCGTGTCGAAGGCGAGGTGGAAGGCGCCGCGGTCGCGGTGCGGCCGGTCGTCGGGGAAGGGATCGACGCGCCGCGCGGCGCCGCCGCCGGGCAGCTCGACCTTGACGACGTCGGCGCCGTAGTCGGAGAAGCGCTTGCCGGCCGCCGAGACGGCGACGTCCCCCCCGAGCTCCACGACGCGGATCCCCGCCAGCGGCTGCATGCGGTGATGCTAGCCGAAACGCATGCGGCGGTCGTCGGACCAGCGTCGCGCCCGGTCTGCTACGGTCGGGCCGGCTCCCGGCGCTCCGTGCGCCGCGGCGACGTCAGGCGAGGTGGCGCATGCGCATCGGCGTGCAGCTCATCGGGCCGCGCCTCTCGGAGCTCGGCCCCCTGGCGCGCCGCGCGGAGCAGGCCGGGCTCGACATCGCGGGACTCCCGGGCGGAGGCGACTACCCGCGCCTGACACGGCTCATCGACGCGACCGAGCGCATCCGCGTCGCGAGCGCGATCGTGCCGCTCTTCCACGCGACGCCCTACCTGCACGCGCTCTCGGCGATGGAGCTCCAGTCGCTCTCCGCAGGCCGCTTCGTGCTCGGCGTCGGGTCGCAGACGAAGGGACAGGTGCGCACGCAGGCCGGCTTCGACCCCCCGAGCCCGGCGCGCATGTCGCGGGACATGATGCGCGCCATCCGCGCGCTGATGGCCGGCGAGAACCGCTACGACGGCGACTTCTACCGCGTCGATATCCCGGCGATCCGCTTTCGGGCGGGCGGCGCCGACCTGGCGCCGCCGCCGATCTACTTCTCGGGGGTGAACCCGCTCAACCTCCGCATCGCCGGGGAGGTCGCCGACGGCCTCATCGCCCATCCCATCTTCACCGCCGCCTACTACCGGGAGACGGTGTGGCCGCGCATCGAGGAGGGGCTCCGGCGAAGCGGCCGCGGCCGCGACGGCTTCGAGATGTGCGCGATGCCGATGTTCTGGCTCGTCGACGAGACGACCTCGCTGGAGGAGGCGTACAGCCGCGGCAAGCGGAACCTCGCGATGTACTTCAGCACGCGCGCCTACAGCGGCTTCATGCAGCAGCACGGGTGGGAGCCCGAGCGCGAGGCGATCCGCGCCGTGTGGGCGGACGCGATGGAAAGCGGCACGCCCATCGATCCGCTCGCGATGGAGCGGATCGTGAGCGAGGAGATGGTGGACGAGGTCTGCCTCGTGGGCACGGCGAGCGAGATCCGCCAGAAGGCGGCCGAGCGCTACGAGGGCATCGCCGACACGCTGCTCTTCTACTCGTTCCACGACCCGTACGTGCACGACGAGGAGGAGCCCCAGCGCGCGGAGCGGAACCTCGACCGCCTGATCGAGGCCTACGGCGCCCGTCCCTAAACGGGCGCGCGCCGTCGCGGCAACGCCGCTCTACACGCTGGTTCTAGCCGAGCTAGTCGCCCGCCCGTTAGCGAGGGGTGACGACGCAGCAGCACGTCGCGGCGATCATGAAGTAGCCAGCGTCGACGAATACTGTGTTCACTAGTCCTCAGTCTTCGGATGTCCGTACAGATAGTGCTTGTAGCTCTGGGCCCCATCGATCGGCATCTCGTCCCACGCCCCCGGGGGAACAGACTTCCGCAGCCTTGCAAACATCTCGATGAGCGACTCGCCCTGCGCTTCGCCGCACGGCGCTCCATCCGACGCCGGTGCGTCTTCGATCAGGACCGTCACCTCCGTGCCCTCCTCAAGGTCGAGGGGCTCCTGAGGCGTCAGCACACCGTTCGCGTAGGTGGCTCTCACGGTTGTGGTCACGGCTGTTCCTCCACGCGCGCGCTGCCACAACCGTACCGCGCCGTCGCTGTTAGCTGGGACCGAGGGAGGGAGGCACCGGGGACCACAGGCTCAGTGAACCACCGCGCGGACGATTGACCGTTCCTCCCTACGCTCGCTTGCCGGCCTCCGGCTTCCATGCAAGAGTCCGACGGAGGGGCAGGAGCTCCGAGCCGCCATTTGTGACCAGGCGAGCAGTCATGCCGGCGATCCCTTTCCAGGTGGGCGGCGTCGACCTGACACCGCCGCCGATCGACTTCTCGGGCGTGAACCCCCTCAACCTGCGCATCGCCGGCGAGGTCGCCGATGGACTCATTGCCCACCCCACCTTCACCGCCGCCTACTACCGGGAGACACCGTGGCCGCGCATCGAGGAGGGTTCGAGCGTTGCGGCCGTGGCGGTGACGGCTTCGAGATGTGCGCGCTGCCGATGTTCTGGCTCGTGGATGGGGGTGTGAGGTGACCGACGAGAGCTGGCAGCAGGCCTGGGACCTCACCGCGGCGGCGATCGGAGCCGACTACGGGGGCGAGCCCGAGGAGGCGGTGGAGGCGGTCGAGGCCGCCACGATCCGGCGCTTCTGCGAGCCGCTTGAGTTCGACTGCCCGCTTCACTACGACCCCTCGGTCGCCCGCGCCCACGGCTACCGCGACCTGCTGGCGCCCTGGAGCGGCATCTCGCAGACGTTCAGCCGCCGCGGCCACTGGCGCCCAGGGATGCCGACCCGCTACCCCGCGCCCGACCCGGACGCGGTCATCCTCGACACGGAGATCGGCGTCGATCCCGAGCCGCCAGGGCCGCCCTATAGCGCGACGTTCGCGACCGACATCGAGATCGAGTACCACGCCCCGGTCTGCGTCGGCGACCGGCTCACGCGCAGCGGCCGCAGGCTCGTCGCGGTGACTCCCCGCGAGACGCGCGTGGGCCGCGGCGCCTTCCTGACCTTCGAGAGCCGCCTCCACAACCAGCGCGGCGAGCTCGTGACCGTGCAGCGCAACGGCAGCCTGCGCTACACGCCGCGGGCGCCGTCAGGGGGCGACCTCCCGGC
>VYDC01000159.1 GCA_009843585.1 Chloroflexota bacterium
GCTCTGCGGTGAGAGGGGGCCGGGGCCGACGACCGCATCCCTACGCACGCATCAACGTGATCAGGTTCGAGGGGTTGACGGCTCCCGGCCGCCTCTCAGCCCGCAGGCACCCCCAGCGGTCATCCTGATTCGCCCGAATCGTGGCAGAGGCGACCGCGCGCGGTCAAGCCGGCGCGGGGCGGCCGCGCGGCGCTCCCGCGTCCTCGGTCCAGCTCCCGGATCCGGGGCACGAAGGCCACCACCGCCACCGAGGTCACGACCAGCGCCAGCGCCACGGCCGCCATGACCCGCTGCACGCCGAACCACTCCGCGAGGATGCCGATGAAGAAGGCGCCGATGAAGAGGAGGGAGAACTGCGTCATGTAGATGGAGAGGACGCGCCCGCGGTAGCGCTCCTCCACGTAGGCCTGCACCAGCACGTTGGAGAGCGAGAGCCTCCCGGCCGTGCCGACCCCGACCACTATCAGGATCAGGGATGAGAGCACGAAGCTGCTCGAGACGGCGAAGACGAAGAGCGAGAGCCCGGTGAGGAGCGAACTCGCCATCAGGATCAGGCCGCGCCGGCGGTCGGGGAGCGAGGCGATGGCGAGCGAGCCGACGAGCGAGCCGATGCCGGTGATGGAGAGGAAGAACCCGAGCGAGCCGGCGCCGCCGCCGAAGACCGTTTCCACGAAGCCGGGCAGGATGATGATGTACGGCATCGCGAGCACGACGGTGACGAGGTTCACCGCGAGCAGCATGCGGATCGTCGGGTCGACGGCGATGTAGCGCACCGCGTCGACCGCATCCCCCGTCGCGGAGCGCGCTCCGGAGGCGCCGTCGTACCGCACCGGGTTGGTCAGGCGCGTCGGGATCGGGACGATCCCCAGGATCGCCACGACGTAGAGCGCCGCCGTCACCCCGTAGCCCCAGTCGGCGCCGGCCCACGCCGTCAGCGCCCCGCCGGCGCCCGGGGCGAAGAGCCGCATCGACTGCATGCCGGCGCTGTTCAGGGCGATCGCGTTGGTGAGCCGCGACAGCGGGATGATGTCGGGGATCATCGACTGCCGCGCCGGCATCATCAGGGACATCACGACGCCCTGCACGACGGCGCTCGCGATCAGATGCTCGACGCGGAGCCAGGCGGTCGCCACGAGCGCGGCCATCGCGAGCGCGTTCGCGACGTTCACCGCCTGGCCCGCCTGCACCACGTGCTTGCGCGGGAGCCGGTCGGCGAGAATGCCGCCCGGGAGCGAGAGGGTCAGCATCGGCACTGCCTGCGCGAGCGACATCACCCCCAGCGCGGCGAAGGAGCCGGTGAGGTCGAAGACGAGGTAGCCGCGCAGCAGCTGCTGGAGCTGCATCGCGCCGGACTGGCCCATCTGCCCGAGGAAGAACCAGCGAAAGACCGGTTCCTCGAGCGAGGCGAAGGTCGTGCGGGCGAGCCCGCGGCCGCCGCCGCCCGCGGGCCGTCCGATGGCTCGGGGCGAGTCGGGGGAGCCGAGCGCCGGTGCCGCGCCGGGAC
This sequence comes from Chloroflexota bacterium, assembly GCA_009843585.1. Lineage (GTDB taxonomy): Bacteria > Chloroflexota > Dehalococcoidia > UBA2979 > UBA2979 > VYDC01. The sequence continues at coordinate 1,505 of VYDC01000159.1, forward strand.
CGCCCGAGGTCACGGCCGCCGCCGCCGGTCGAGGCCGGGCGGGCGATCAGCGCCGGGGTCGACGCGGGCGGCGGCGAGCGGGGCTCTCTCCACGATGCGGCTATCGTGCCACGGAACCGATCCGGCGCGCGCGCCTCCGGCCGCCCGGTCAGAGCCGCGCGGCCGCGATCGCCTCCGCGACCCTCGAGGCGAGCGCGCCCGGCGCGCCGCCGGCGTCGAGGCCGAGCAGGGGCCCCTCGTCGGCCCCCAGGGGCTCGAAGCGGTCGCGCTGGAGCCGGTAGACCGCCTCGTCGGCATCGGAGAGGCGCAGCGGGTCCGCGCGGCCCGAGGCGATGCGGTCGAGCGCCGCCCGCTCGGAGAGGCGCAGCTCCACGGTGAGCGCGGGCGCTGACGCCGCCGCCGCCGCGCGCCGGGCCTCCGCGCGGTGCGCCGAGGAGGCGTGCGTCGCGTCCACCACCACGGCGCGGCCCGCGCGCAGGTGCGCCGCCGCGCGGCGGCGCAGCTCCCCGTAGGTCCGCTCGGTCATCTCCCGCCCGTAGAGGGCGGTGCCCGCGCGCCCGGAGGGGCTGGCGTCGAGCGACGCCAGCCCCCGCCGGATCGCATCCGATGAGAGGTAGGCGCAGCCCAGCCGCCCGGCGACGGTGCCGGCGAGCACCGACTTGCCGGTCCCGGGAAGGCCGCAGACGAGGATGAGCGCCTTAGGCGCGCGGCGCCGGGCGCATGCCGCCGAGAGCGCGAAGTAGCGCGCGGCGGACGCCCGGAGGCGCTCGCGGTCGGCGGGGGGGATCTCCTCGGCGCGCGCGCCCAGCGACTCCACCTTCCCGCGGATGAAGGCCCGCTGGCAGCGATGGAGCGGCTGCAGGACGCCGAGCGCCTCGTCCGCGGAGCCGGCGATGTAGCGCCCGACCAGCTCGTCGCCGAGCGCGCCGTGGCCGAGCGACTCGAGATCCATGGCCGTGAACGCGATGTCGTAGCCGACGTCGACGTAGCGGAAGCGATACCCCTCGTTGAACTCGATGCCGTCCACCGCGAGCACCCGCGGCGCCCCGCCTGAGGCGTCGGGGAGAAGGTAGATGTGGCGCGCCTGGAGGTCGCCGTGCCCCTCGACCACCCGCCCGGAGACGGCCCGCTCGTCGAAGAGGACGGCCTCCCGCCTCAGCGCCTCGTCGATGAAGCCCATCGTCTCCGAGGCGTCGTCCGGATCCCAGGTCCCGCCGATGTTCGGGAGGGCTTCGTCGCGCTCGCGCTCCCACCAGCTCCGCTCCGCCCTGGCTCCGGCGAAGTCGGCTCCCCCCGGGGCCTGTGCCGCCGCCCGGTGGAAGCCGAGCAGCGTGCGGGCCAGTAGCTCCGGGGTGGCGGGATCGGCGGACCCCGCCTCGAGGAGGCGCGCGAGCGTGCGCTCGTCCGGGAGGCGCTCCATCTCCACCGCCCACTCGACGACGGTCCCCGTCCGGGCGGAGAGGCCGTGCGCCGGTGGATCGACGACGTGCCGGCCCCCCGGGATCCGCACGATCGGGACGACTCCCCGGTAGACCCCCGGGGCGAGCCGCTCGTTGATTCGCACCTCCTCGCGGCAGAAGTGCTCGCGCCGCCTGAGCGAGAGCTGCTCGATGAAGCCGAAGTCGACCGGCTTCTTCGCCTTGTAGACGAGCTCCCCGGCGAGGAAGACGTAGGAGATGTGGGTCTGGACGAGCTCGACGGAGTCCGGCCGGTGGGCGTAGGCGCGGGGATCGCACAGATCGCGCACCCACGCCGGGAGGCGCGTGTCGCTCATCGTGCGACCGTATGGAGCGCCGCCGCCGGCCGTCAATCGGGAGCGGCCGCGCGGGCGGCACCGCCGTCGCCACTCTCCGGGGGACGGGCTAGAGTGGCCGCCGGCATGCCGGCGCGCGGGCTCGCGATCCCTGCCGGGATCGGGCGAGCGGAGGCGTCCGCGGCCGACGGGGCGGCCGATGGATCCGACGCAGCACTTCTTCCAGTCGCAGCGCCTTCGGCTCTCGTACTGGTCCTGGGGGCCGGTCGCCGACCCCGGCGACGAGTCGCCGCCGCCGCTCATCCTGGTGCACGGCGGACGCGACCACGCGCGCTCGTGGGACGCGGTGGCGGAGGCCTTCCGCGCCGACTACCACGTCGCGGGCTACGACCTCCGTGGCCACGGCGACTCGCAGTGGGCGGCCGGAAGCCACTACGGAATCGGCGACCATCTGCTCGACCTCGTCGCCTTCATCGACGTGCTCGGCGGCCGGGCCTCCGTGATCGGGCACTCGTTCGGCGGCCTCCTCGTCACGATCGCCGCCGGCCTCTTCCCGGAGCGCTTCGAGCGCATCGTCGCGATCGAGGGGAGCGGCGGGCGCATACACCGGCGGCGCGACGCGACGCCGGGTGCGCTCCGCGAGTGGATCGAGCGCACGCGCGGCTACGAGCGCCGGATGCCGCGCGCCTATCCCTCGGTCGAGGCCGCGGCGGAGCGCATGCGCCAGGTCAATCCCCGCCTCTCGCGCGAGCTCTCGCTGCACCTGGCCCGCTTCGCCACGCGCCCCGCGGGGGACTCTCCCGATGCCGGGCAGCCCGGGGAGGGCGGCCTCGTGTGGAAGTTCGACAACTGGGTCGATGCCCGACCGCCGGTCGAGCTCAGGCCGGAGGAGGCGGAGGCGATATGGGCCGAGGTGCGCGTCCCGGTGTTGCTCCTGATCGGCGCGGAGTCACACCAGCGCGGGCACCAGGACCCCGAGGACGCGGGCTTCTTCGCCGACGGGCGGGCGCTCGTGATCGAGCGAGCGGGACACTGGCCGCACCACGACCGGACGTCGCTCGTCGTCGACCTGATCGGGCGCTTCCTGCGGGGTGAGGAGCCGACGCTTCCGTCGGCGCCCGCCCCGCGCGCGTGAGGGGCGCCCCCGCACGGCGGCTCCCGCCGCCAACCGCCGGGCACCGTGTCGCGGCGCCCGCCGCTGCGGCGCCCCCCCCCCCCGGGGGGCCGGGTCCGGCCGCGGGGGGGCGGGGGGGGGGGGGGGGGGGGGCGGGCCGGGGGCGGGGGCGGGGGGGGGGGGGCCGGGGGGGGCCGGGGTTCCG
>VYDC01000215.1 GCA_009843585.1 Chloroflexota bacterium
CCGTCACGGCTCCCCCCGCCCGGCGGCGCCGGCGGCGCAATGCTGCCCCCGGCGCGGCGAGCTCCCATGCTACCCCACCGCCCGGCCCGGCCGGCGGGGCGGGCACCGTCTGCCCGGCCGCTACAATCAGCACGGACCGGCCGCGCGCGTGAAGGGACGATGAGCCCGTGGAGACACTCTCGCTGATCCTGCACGTCACGGCGGCGGCGGCGCTCGTGGGCCCGCAGATCCTGCTCTTCCTCGCGGTGATCCCGGCGACCCGGGAGCTCTCGGACGACGACCGCAGCGCCGTCACGCGCTCCGTGACCCGGCGCTTCGGGATGATCGCCGGCGTCTCCCTCGTGGCACTGCTCGTGACCGGCCTCTACCAGTTCTACGAGGTCGTGCCCGTCGCCGTGCAGGAGGAGATGAACGACTTCCGCTTCGGCCCCCTCTTCATGGCGAAGATGACGCTCTTCCTCGTCCTCATCGCGCTCATCGCCGTGCACGCGGCCTGGCTCGGCCCGCGCATCCAGGCGGCCCTCGACGCCGGCACGGCGGCCGAGGGGGCACGCGATGCGCTCGCGCGGCTCCGGCGGCGCTCGCTCTGGGTCTCCGCCGCGATGGTCGCGGTCTCCCTCCTGGTGCTCGCGCTCGGCGTCGCGATGGGGCACCACGAGTACGCCTACCTGGCCCGCTGATGCAGGCATCCGGAGCCCCGGGGTCGGCGCCGCGCGCGCGCGGGCCGGGGGCGCGATGAGGCGGGTGGGCGGCGCCCGGCTCGGCTCCGGCGAGCGGCGCCTCGATCACGACGACGACTGCCCCCTCTTCAGCGAGCGCCTGGAGGAGCACCTGGTGGCGGTCAGCCGCGGCGAAGAGCCGCGCGCCGGCCGCTTCTGCGGGCACTGCTACACCCCGATGCCGGCGGAGCGAGCGCAGTGTGCGCACTGCGGCGAGGTGGCGGGGCCGGGACGCGCCCCCGTCCGGTCCGTCCCGGAGGAGGTGACGGCGATGCTCCGCCGCCAGCGCAAGACGGAGCGCGCCTACGTCACGGGCTACGCCTACCTGGGCCTCGCCCTGGCGATCGTCGGCGGTCTCGCCCTGGTGCTGGGGCTACCCCCGCTCCGCGAGAGCCTTGTCTGGGCGACCGTCACCTACGCCCTCGTCCTCCTCGTCGGCGGCCGCGCGGCCGCCGGCCTCCTCGGCGGCGGCATCGGCGACCGGCAGGGTTACGAGCGCGCCCGCGCCCGCCGGAGGCACGCGGGGGAGGAGTGGCGGGAGCGACGCGACTCCGTTCCGGGGACGGAGGGCGCAGGGGAAGCGGCCGGGCCGGGGCACGCAGCGGAGCCGCCGCAGCATCCCCGGACCTGAGGCGTGCGGGCGCGGGTGGGCTGCGGCGCCGCTGTGCCAGGCGTGGTCCCGGGCGCGCCTACCGAACGGGACGGGAAGGGATAGACGCGGTGCCTCTCACCGCCCCGCGAACGTCGGCAGGTCGATCGCGTGGCGGGCGAGCTCGGCGCGGATCCGGTCCTGCGAGGCCTCCGATGGCGCGACGAGCGGGAGCCGCAGCCCCCCGACGCCGAAGCCGACCTCCGCGAGCGCGAACTTCACCGGCGCCGGGTTGCTCTCGATGAAGAGAGCGTCGACGAGCGGGGCGAGGCGGCGGTGGACGGCCGCTGCCTCGGCACCGCGGCCTGAGAGCGCCGCCCCGATCATGGAGGCGATCTGGCGCCCGACCAGGTGCGAGGCGACCGAGACCACGCCGTAGCCGCCGACTGAGAGCAGGGGCAGCGTGTCGGCGTCGTTCCCCGACCAGACCATGAACTCCGTCCCTGAGGTGCGCTCGACGATCTCGGCCATCTGCTGAAGATCGCCCGAGGCCTCCTTGACGCCGACGATGTTCGGGACGGCAGCGAGCCGGACCGTGGTCTCGGCCGTCATGTTGACGGCCGTCCGCGACGGCACGTTGTAGAGGATGCAGGGAAGCGGCGTCGCCTCTGCCAGCACCTCGAAGTGGCGCACGAGGCCCGCCTGCGACGGCTTGTTGTAGTAGGGCACGGTGAGCATCAGCGCGTCGACGCCGGCACCGGCGCCGGCCTCGACCATCTCGAGCGACTCCCGGGTCGAGTTGGTCGAGGCGCCGGCGACAAGCAGCGCCTCCGCGCCGACGGCTGCGCGCACGGCGCGCCACACGCCGACCTGCTCGTCGACGGTCAGGGTGGGGCACTCGCCGGTGGTGCCGGTGAGGACGAGCCCGTCGGAGCCCGAGTCGAGAAGCGCGAGGGCGAGTTCGCCCGCGCGTCCTTCGTCGACGGCGCCGCCCCCGTCAAAGGGCGTCACCATCGCAGTCAGCAGGCGGCCCCAGGCGCGCGCCATGCCGCTACTCCCCGACGCCGTCCGGAGCGCGCCGAGCCGCCCTCCGGGCGCACACTATAGCGCCCGGGCGGCCTCCCGCGTGCCGAGCCGGCCGCGGGCCAGCACCTCCTCGGCGATCTGGATGGCGTTGGTGGCGGCGCCCTTGCGCAGGTTGTCGGAGACGACCCAGAAGACGGCGCCGTGCTCGACCGAGGGGTCGCGCCGCAGGCGGCCGACGAAGACTGAGTCGTCGTCCTCTGAAGTGAGCGGCGTCGGGTAGAGCCCCGCCCCCGGGTCGTCCTGGAGCTCGAGCCCCGGCTGGGCCTGGAGTTCCGCGCGCAGCGCCTGAAGCGGGGCGGGGGAGTCGAACTCGACGTGGACCGCCTCGGCGTGACCCACCATCGTCGGCACGCGCACGCAGGTGGCCGAGAAGCGCAGGTCCGGCAGGTGCAGGATCTTGCGCGACTCGTTCTGCATCTTCAGCTCCTCGCGCGTGTAGCCCTCCTCGGAAAAGTCGTCGACCTGCGGGATCACGTTGAGCGCGATCTGGTGCGGAAGCTCCTGTGGCGGGGCCGGATCATCGCCCGCGGCGATCGCCTGAAGCTGCGCTCGCAGCTCCCGGGCAGCGGCCGCGCCGACGCCGGTGACCGACTGGTAGGTGGCGGCGGTGACGCGCGCGAGCGGGGCCACGCGGCGCATCGCGTGAAGTGCGAGCACGAGCGGCGTCGTCGTGCAGTTCGGGATCGAGAGGATCCCGCGGTGCCACTCGACGTCATCGCCGTTCACCTCGGGGACGACGAGTGGGACGGAGGGCTCCATGCGGAAGGCGGAGCCGTCGTCGATGAAGACGCCCCCTGAGGCGGCCACCACGGGTCCCCAGCGCTTCGAGACCTCGGAGGTCGCCGAGCAGAAGACGATATCCGCCCCCGCGAGCGTCTCCTCGCTCGTCTCGCGCACCACGTGATCCTCGCCGCGGAAGCGGAGCCTCCGCCCGGCCGAGCGGGCGCTCGCGAGGAGGCGGAGCTCGCCGGCGGGGAAGTCGCGCTCCTCGGCGACGCGCAGGAAGGCGGCGCCGACGGCGCCGGTCGCGCCGATGACGGCGACCGTGGGACGCGCTGAACCGGGCACGGCGCTCTTCCCTCCCTCACGGGCCGCGGGCGAGGACGATCCCATCGTAGGGGCGCGCCGCGCCGGTGGCGAGCGCGGCTACGACAGCCCGATGAGCGAGTCGAGGCCCTCGGCCAGACCATCGAGGCCCATCACCGCGTGAACGGCGAGGAGGACGCCGGGCATGAACGACTCGCGGCCGGTGGTGTCGTGCCGGAGCGAGAGCGTCTGGCCCCTGCCTCCCAGGATCACCTCCTGGTGGGCGACGAGCCCGGGTAGTCTGACGGAGTGGATCCCGACGCCGCCCAGGGCGGCGCCGCGGGCCCCCTCCGCGCCCTCGTGCTCGAGCTCGGGGTCGGGGTGTGCGAAGTCGGAATCCCGCGCCTCGCGCATCCCCCGCGCCGTGGCGAGCGCCGTCCCGGACGGGGAGTCCGCCTTGCGGTCGTGGTGGAGCTCGATCACCTCCGCCGCGTCGAAGAAGCGCGCGGCGATGCGCGCCAGGTGCATCTGTACGACGGCGCCCAGGGCGAAGTTGGCGGCGATCACCCCTCCCAGCCGGTGCGCGGCGAGCCCGCTGCGGAGCCGCGCCACCTCCTCCTGAGGGACGCCCGAGGTGCCGATCACCGGACGCACGCCTGCGGCGAGCACCGCGTCGATGAGCCGGGGCGTCGCCTGCGCGTTGGTGAAGTCGACAACGAGGTCGGGGCGCGTCGCCCGGAAGAGCGCCTCCGGGTCGTCGGCGAGGGGGTAGTCGGCGCCCGAGCCCGAGCGGTACCGCTCCTGATGCGGCGCCGTCTGCCCGGCCAGGGGCTCCAGCACGCCGACGATCTCGACAGAGGGCTCGGCCTCGAGCGTCCCGGTGACGAGGCGCCCCATCTCGCCGGTGCCGGAGACGATCGCGCGCATCACCGCCTCAGCCCCCCGGGGCCCTCTTTACCAGCGGCGGCCGCCGGAGGAGTTCCCGCCGGAGCCGGAGCCGCGCGAGCCTCCCCGCTGCCCGCCGCCGCCGGAGCCGCGGCCACCACCGCCGCCGCCGCCGCCTCGGCTGCCGCCACCACCGCCGCGGC
>VYDC01000001.1 GCA_009843585.1 Chloroflexota bacterium
CCCCCACCGCCCATATCCCGCCGACACCCAGCAGCGAGACGACCTGGGTCAGGGTGACGTCGCTGTCGGACTGAAGCAGCACGAGCGTCAGGAACACCGCCACCAGAGCGGCCAGCACCGCCAACAGCAACGCGAGACCCAAGCCCTGGATGGATGCCGGCATGTCGGAGCCTCCTGACGGCGCGACGCGCGAGGGCCCACAACGTGCGTAGGCCGGCCCCGGTTGTCAATCCAACCGAGGAATCGAACCAGAACAGATCATTTGTTCTTATTCGCGATACCCGGGCAGCTCGGATGCGACGGGTGCCCGCCTCCACAGCGGGGGCGCGGTGATCTACTATCCCCGGGCGGCCGGACCCCCGCGGCCCGCCGCCCGGGAGAGCGCTCACCGCCGGGTCGCGGTGCCGGCGCCGAGAAGGAGGCAACCGGTGACGCAGGCAACCGCGGTGCTCCGGCGCGGCTTCGTGCAGTGCCCGGACGGCAACATCGAGTACTTCGAAATGGGGGCGGGGGAGCCCTTCCTCATGCTGCACGCCACGCCGGCCTCCTGCATGGCGTACCGCGACCTCGCCCCGCTGCTCGCCGACGAGTTCCGCGTGATCGCGATGTCGACGATGGGCTACGGGCAGTCCGACCGTCCCGATCCCCCCTACACGACGCTTTCCGAGTTCGCGCGCGCCGTCACCTGGCTCATGGACGGTCTCGGGCTCGAGCGCACGAACCTCTACGGCACGCACACCGGCTCCGAGATCGCCGCGGTGACGGCGGCCGAGTTCCCGGAGCGCGTCGACAAGCTCGTGCTCGAGGAGGTCTTCAACTGGGGGACACCCGCGCGGCGCGCCACGCACGAGCGCATCCACCGCTACTTCGAGCCGAAGGGCGACGGAAGCCATCTCGTCGACCTCTGGAACAAGATCGGCGGCACGCGGCCGGGGATGGACATGAAGCGCGCGACGGAGCGCTTCATCAACAACCTGATCGTGAACGAGAGCCAGGAGGCCTACGGGAAAATGGGCTGGGAGGGTGCCGGACCCTACGCGATGTGTCACCACGACATGTGGGAGACGACGCCACAGATCGAGTCGCCGACGCTCGTCATCCACGGCACGACCAGCGAGCTCGGGCGCTCGCACGAGAAGTTCCTGCGCACGATCCCACGCGCGCGCGGGATCCGGCTCCCGAGCGAGGGGAACTTCAACGCCGGGCAGGCGCCCGATCTCTGGCAGACCGAGGTGAAGGCCTTCCTGCGCGACCCCGGGGTGTAGCTCGCGCAGCCCCTAGAGCAGCGGCAGGTACTGCGCCCGCTCGTACTCCGAGACCTGGACCCGGTAGCGGGCCCACTCCTCGCGCTTGTTCGCAATCAGCGTCTCGAAGACGTGGTCCCCGAGCGTCTCGCGCATCAACGCCGAGCCCTCGAAGGCCGCGATCGCCTCCCCGAGCGAGGAAGGGAGCGCCCGTGCCTCCGGCACCCCTCCCGGGGGCGCCTCGTCGGTCGCCGGCGGTAGCTCGTACCCCCCCTCCATTCCGGCGAGCCCGGAGGCGAGCACCGCGGCGAGCGCCAGGTAGGGGTTACAGGCGGCGTCCGGCGCGCGGTACTCGATGCGGGTCGAGAGCTCCTGGCCAGGGCGGTGCTCCGGCACGCGCACCAGCTGCGCCTGGCTATGCGGCGACCAGCTCTGGTGCGTCGGCGCCTCGAAGCCCGGCACCAGCCGCTTGTAGGAGTTGACCCACTGGTTCGTGACGAGGAGGGTCTCGGGCGCATGGCGCAGGAGCCCCGCCGCGAAACGCCGCGCGAGCGGGGAGAGTCGAAGCTCGGCGCCCTCGTCGTAGAAGGCGTTGCGCTCGCCGCGGAAGAGCGAGAGCTGGAGGTGCATGCCCGAGCCGTTGTGCTCGGTGAGTGGCTTCGGCATGAACGTGGCGTGGACGCCGTGACGGAGCGCCACCTCCTTCACCACGACGCGGTAGGTCATGATCGCATCGGCCATCGTCAGCGCGTCGGTGTAGCGCAGATCCATCTCGTGCTGGCTCGGCGCCACCTCGTGGTGCGAGAGCGCGACGCCTATGCCGAGCTCCTCGAGCATCAGCACCGTCTCGCGCCGGAGATCGGACGCCTGATCGAGCGTGGTCAGGTCGAAATAGCCCCCCTCGTCGAGCGGCTCGGCGCCGTGGGCGTCCTTGAAGTAGAAGAACTCGATCTCAGGCGAGACGTAGAACGTGAGGCCCAGGCCGGCGGCGCGGGCGAGCGTTCGCTTGAGCACCGCTCGGGGGTCCCCGGCGAACGGCTCGCCGCCGACCTCGTGGATGTCGCAGAACATGCGCGCGACGGCCTGCTCGCGCGGGCGCCACGGGAGGAGCTGGAAGGTCGCCTGATCGGGAACCGCCAGCATGTCGGTCTCGAGCGCCCTCGCGAACCCGCGGATGGACGAGCCGTCGAAGGCAATGCCGTCCGCGAGCGCATGTTCAAGCTCCTCCACCGTGATGGCCACCGACTTGAGCATTCCCAGGATGTCGGTGAACCAGAGGCGGATGAACTTCACATCGTGATCACGACACGCCTGCAGGACATGCTGGCGCGAGCTCGAGTCATCCATCGAAGCGCCCCCGCCGCGCGGCGGCCCGGCCCGGGCCCCTACACGTGGAAGTACATCTCGAACTCGTACGGCGTCGGCCGCTGCCCGTGCTCGGAGATCTCCTCGCGCTTCCAGTCGAGGTAGAGATCGAGCACGTCCTCCGTGAAGACGCCGCCGGCGAGCAGGAAGTCGTGATCGGTCTCGAGCGCCGCGATCGCCTCCGGGAGCGAACCCGGCACCTTCGGGATGGCGTTCGCCTCCTCGCCCGGGAGCTCGTAGATGTTGCGGTCGATGGGGTCGCCCGGCTCGATCTGGTTCTGGATGCCGTCGATCCCGGCCATCAGCATCGCCGCGAAGGCAAGATAGGCGTTGCAGGACGGATCCGGCGGGCGGAACTCGACCCGCTTCGCCTCCGGCGAGAGGTCGTAGGTCGGGATCCGCACCGCGGCGGAGCGGTTGCGCATCGAGTAGACCAGGTTGACCGGCGCCTCGAAGCCGGGCACGAGGCGCTTGTACGAGTTCGTCGTCGGGGCCGCGAAGGCAAGTACCGCCGGTGCATGCCTGAGCAAGCCGCCCACGAAGTGGCGCGCGAGCGCGGAGAGCCCCGCGTAGCCGTTGGCGTCGAAGAAGATCGGCTCGCCGTCCTTGCGCAGCGACATGTGGGTGTGCATCCCGGTGCCGTTGTCGCCGAAGATCGGCTTCGGCATGAAGGTCGCGACCTTGCCGTGGCGCTTGGCGACGTTGCGCACGATGTGCTTGTACCACTGGTTGTAGTCGCCGCGGCGCGTGAGCGTGGCGTAGCGGGTCGCGATCTCGCCCTGACCGGCCGTCGACACCTCGTGGTGTCCGACCTCCGTGCTCATCCCCACGGCGTGCATCGCTTCATGCATCTCCCAGCGGATGTCCGAGAGCGTGTCGAAGGGGGCGACCGGCGAGTAACCCTCCTTGCCCGGGATCTTGTAGGCGAGGTTCGGCTCCTCGTCGCGGCCGCTGTTCCAGTGCGCCTCCACCGAGTCCAGGTGGTAGAACGACGTGCTCTGCCCCTGCTCGTAGCGGACGTCGTCGAAGATGAAGAACTCGCTCTCCGGGCCGAAGTAGGCGGTGTCGGCGATGCCGGTCGAGCGCAGGTACTCCTCGGCCTTCTGGGCAATGTGCCGGGGATCGCGCGAGTAGGTCGACCGCGTGATCGGGTCGGCGACATCGCAGATCACAGCGAGCGTCGGCACCTGAGCCGAGGACATCGGGTCGAAGACCGCCGTCTCGACGTCCGGCATGAGCAGCATGTCGGAGTCCTGGATCTCCTGGAAGCCGCGAAGCGAGGAGCCGTCGAAGCCCTGCCCGCTCTCCAGGAGGCCGGCCGTGAACCGCTCCGCCGGAATCGCGAACTGCTGCCAGCGGCCGAAGAGGTCCGTGACGCGCAGCTCCACGCGGCGCACGCCGCGCTCCTCCATCAGTTGCTTGACCTCGTCGTAGCCCACCCGCGCTCCTCCTTCTGTCTCTCGCTCCACTGTGCATCGAGCCGCCCCGGACGGGCGCACACGCCCCCGCCCCAGCGCGGCCACACGAGGATAGGGATCGGCCGTTTCCCGGGCGTTACCTCGTTGTTTCGAAGATGTTTCCGGCCGGCGGCTCGGGGCCGGGTCGTCGGTCAGAGCTCGACGAAGCGGTAGCCGACATTGCGCACCGTCTCGATGTACTGGCGGCGGCCCTCGATCTTCGAGCGGATGCGGCGCACGTGAACGTCGACGGTGCGGGCGCCCCCGTAGTAGTCGTACCCCCACACGCGATCGAGCAGAGCCTCGCGCGTGAAGGGCCGCCCCGGGCTGCCGGCGAGGAAGGCCAGGAGCTCGTACTCCTTGTAGGTCAGGGCGACGCCCTCGCCTTCGACGGTGACCGTG
>VYDC01000157.1:0-4011 GCA_009843585.1 Chloroflexota bacterium
AGATCGTCGGCTCCGGGGGCGTCTGCGCCCGCTCCGACGACGGCGAAGCGGGAGAGCTGGCGCTTGACCGCGGTCGACGGGCAGGCCGTGCACCGCGTGCGCACGTCGGCCTTCGCAACGGGCCGCATCAGCGCGAAGAGCTCCCCGCACTTCTTGCAGCGGTACTCGTAGATCGGCACCTCTCCCCCTCCCCCGGCGGCGTGTCGCGGCGTCTACTCGAGGTAGTCGCGCAGCTTCTTCGAGCGCGTCGGGTGGCGCAACTTCCGCAGCGCCTTCGCCTCGATCTGGCGGATGCGCTCGCGGGTCACGTTGAACTCCCGCCCCACCTCCTCCAGCGTCCGGGAGCGCCCGTCCTCGAGCCCGAAGCGCAGCTCCAGCACCTTGCGCTCGCGCGGCGTCAGGCTGGAGAGGACCTCCATCACCTGCTCCTTGAGCAGCTGGTGCGAGGCCGCCTCGGCCGGCTCCAGCGCCGACTCGTCGGGGAGGAAGTCGCCCAGGTGGGAGTCCTCCTCCTCCCCGATCGGCGTCTCGAGCGAGACCGGCTCCTGCGAGACCTTGAGGATCTCGCGCACGCGCTCCGACGGGAGCTCGAGCTCCCGCCCGATCTCCTCGGAGGTCGGCTCGCGCCCGTACTCCTGCACCAGCCGGCGCGAGATGCGCACGAGCTTGTTGATGGTCTCGACCATGTGCACCGGGATGCGGATGGTGCGCGCCTGGTCGGCGATGGCGCGGGTGATCGCCTGGCGGATCCACCAGGTCGCGTAGGTGGAGAACTTGAAGCCCTTGCGGTAGTCGAACTTCTCGACCGCGCGGATCAGGCCGATGTTCCCCTCCTGGATGAGGTCGAGGAGCGACATCCCGCGGCCGATGTACTTCTTGGCGACCGAGACGACGAGGCGGAGGTTCGCCTCCGTGAGCTGCCGCTCGGAGCGCCGGCCGTCGAAGATGAGCTTCTCGAAGTAGTACTGAAGCGCGCCGCCGTGCATCTCCTCGAGCTCCGAGCCGAGCTTCTGGGGCGGGGGCAGCGTCCGCGACTCGCGGCCGGCGAGCACGCCGGCCCAGCGCACGTGCTGGGACTGGAGGATGTGCGTGATGATGGAGAGGCGGACCAGCGCGAGCTTGGCGCGCTCCTCGTCCCACGAGAACTCCGTCATCAGCTTCTGCTGCATCTCCTCGTCGAGGTTGCCGTCGAGCGTGGAGCGGAACGAGTAGTCCGCGATGCGCTCGGAGATCGGCTGCCGCGGGAGGCCGAGGTTGCGGGCGACCGCCTGGTAGACCCGGCGGTCCTGGTAGAGCTGCCGGAGCAGCTCGGCGAGGATCTCGCCGTAGCTGGGCGGGCGCGCATGCCGCTCCTCGAAGGCGTCGACGATCTCCTCGACGTGGCGCCACTCCTCGATGTGCCGGGAGAGGCGCTTCTCGTCGGCGGCGGTGAGCAGCGCGACCTTGCCGATCTCGCGCAGGTACATGCGGACCGGGTCGTCGATGCCGGCGGCGTCCTCGACGATGCGGCGCGCGGCGTCGACGACGGTCGACGCCTCGCGGCCCGCGCCCGACTCGACGCGGACGCTGATGCCGTTCTCCGAGAGCTGCGCGATCACCGAGGAGAGCCGCTCGCGGCTCGTCTCGGCCTGCGGGAAGGCCACCAGCACGTCCTCGGCCGTCACCTGCCCGCTGCGCCGCCCCTTCTCCAGGAGCTCCTCCATGCCGGCCGGCTCGTAGGTCTGCGTCACTCTCTCGCTCCCCCGTCCCCCGTGGCTCCCGCCTCGGCCATCTCCACCCCGGCGCCCTGCGCCAGCCGGCGCTGGTGCTGGACCAGCTCCTGTAGCTCGGCCGAGAGCTCCTCGACGAGCTCCGGCGACTCTGAGCCGTCCTCCCCCGCGCCCGGCCCAGCATCAGCGCCGCCGGCCGTTCGCTCCAGCCCGTCCTCCGCGGAGGCTCCGGCGCCCTCCCCCGCCGCCGCGCGGCGCGCGGCGACCAGGCTCTCGGCGACCTCCGTCGTGCGCTCCCTCAGGCGCGCCTGCCGGCGGCGCTCCCGGAGACGCGCCGCGATCTCGCCGACCATCGCCGCGAGCTGCTCCGCCGCTATCGGCGCGAGGGGCCGCGCGAGCAGGGCCTCGACCCTCTCCCGCGCCTCCTCCTCCATCCCGTCGAGCTCCGACGCGAGCCCGGGGTTCTCGCGCCACGCCTCGTAGAGGGCGCGGTTCCCCGAGTCCTCGAAGAGATCGGCGTCGAGCTCCTCCCCGGCCTCCCGGCACGCCTCGCTCGCGAGCAGGAGCCTGAGCAGCTGCGCCTCGCCGTCGAGCGCCGGCGGGCGCTCGACCGCCGACCCGCGACGGCCTGAGCGCCCGCTCGCCTGCAGCGGGGAGCGCTCGCCGCTCTCCACGAGGCGGACGCGACCCCGGCGCGCCTGCGCGACGAGCTGTGCCGCGTAGCGCTCCTCGACGCGGCCGATGCGCGCCAGTCTCTGTACATAATGCGCCCTGACGACGGGATCCGCCATCGCCGCCACGGTCGGCGCGAGCGCGCTCAGCGCGCGCGAGCGCGCGCGCGGATCGGCGAGGTCTCCCGCCCGCGGTATCGCCTCGAAGAGGTAGTCCGCGACCGGGAGCGCCGCGGCGACCAGCGAGCGGAAGCGCTCCGGGTCGGCCCGCAGCAGCGAGTCGGGGTCCTCCCCCTCCGGGAGGGAGGCGACGCGGATGTCCGCGTCGAGCACCTCCTGCGCCGAGACCAGGCCCCGCCAGTCGACCCCGGCGACGAGCTGGCGGTCGGCGGCGCCGGCGGCGGCCTCGATGCCGCGCAGCGCCGCCTCGGAGCCGGCGACGTCGGCGTCGAGCGCGAGCACGACGTTCGGCGTGTAGCGCTTCACGAGGCGCATCTGGCGCTCGGTGATGGCGGTCCCGTTGGAGGCGACGACGTTCGTCATCCCGAACTGGTGGGCGGCGATCACGTCCATGTACCCCTCGACGACGATCGCCTCCCCGCTGCGGCGGGCCGGCTCCTGGGCGCGGTCGATGCCGTAGAGCGTCCCGCTCTTGTCGAAGAGCGGCGTCTGCGGCGTGTTCAGGTACTTCGGCTCGTCGTCGGGCTTGAGGGCGCGCGCGCCGAAGCCGACCAGCCGCCTCCGCTCGTCGCGCGTCGGGAAGATGAGACGGTCGCGGAAGCGATCGTGCGCGCGCCGGTCCCCCGGGCCCTGCCGCTCGCTCTCGACGGCGAGCCCGGCCCGCACCAGCTCCTCCTCGGCGTAGCCGCGCGCGAGCAGGTGGTCGAGCAGCGCGCTCCAGCTCGCCGGCGCGTAGCCGAGCTGCCACTCCCTCAGCGCCTCGGCGTCGATGCCCCGTCCCTCGGCGTAGGCGCGCGCTGGGGCGCCCTCCGGGCCGTCGAGCTGGGCCTGGAAGAAGAGCGTCGCCGCCTCGTTCGCCGAGAGCAGCCGCTCGTTCTCCTCGCGCTCGCGGCGCTCCCGGGGGGAGGGGGGGCGCAGCTCGACGCCGGCGAGATCCGCGCAGCGGTGAAGCGCCTCCCGGAACTCGAGGCCCTCGATGCGCCGCACGAACTCGATCACGTCGCCGCCGGTGGAGCAGGCCCCGAAGCAGTGCCAGCTCCCCCGCCCCGGATCGACGATGAAGGAGGGGGTGCGCTCGGTATGGAAGGGGCAGTTCGCCTTGAAGGTGCGGCCGCTGCGCTTCAGCGACGGCACGTAGCGGGTCACGGTCTCGACGATGTCGAGACGCGCCTTCACCTCGTCGATGTCGCTCATCGGGCTCCCGTGCTCACGGCCTCACAGGTATAGACACCGCGGCGGCCGGAGCGTTACGCGGCCGGGACGCCCGGGCCCGCCGCGGCTCAGCGGGCGCCCTCGATGAGGGCGGCGACGCGCTGCTCGCGCTCGGCCGCGGCGTCGAGCAGCGCGAGCGCCTCGCGCAGCGCGCGCTCGCCGGCCTCGAGCCTCCCCGGGGTCTCGACGTCATCGAGCAGGCGGAGCGAGCCGTGACGCGCGCCCGAGAGCGCGTGGAT
>VYDC01000157.1:4021-4416 GCA_009843585.1 Chloroflexota bacterium
CAGCCGCGCGCGCGTCGCCCCGGCGCCGCCTCGCCCCCGGTCGCCCGCGTCGCCGCTCATCCGCCGTCGTCCTCGGCCGTCGCGGTGGGGGCGACGAAGAGCTGGCTGAAGCGGTTGTTGAACTCGCTCGACTCGGCGATCGCGTCGAGGCGATCGAGCTCCAGGATGTAGACGCCGGTGCGGCGCACGGCGACCGGCGTGATCGCCGTCGCGACGGCGCCGGGCGCGAGCGAGGTGGGGCCGATCTCCAGGATCCCGAGGATCTCCCCCTCCGCGCTGGAGACCCGCAGCGAGATCCGCTGCTCCACGAGGGGCGCGTCGCCGCCGTTGCGCACCGAGACCGTGAGTCGCCCGTCGGGGAGCAGGAAGGCGTTCGCGACGGAGAGGTCCGGCAG
>VYDC01000217.1 GCA_009843585.1 Chloroflexota bacterium
CGCCGGCGCGCCCCTGTCCCCGCCCCCCGCATCCGGGCGTGGCCGCGGCCGCGGCCCCCGCGGGGCCGCGCCCGGCGGCGGGGAGGCGGCGTCGTGCGGATGCCGGGGGAGGGGGCCGCGCGGGCCCGCTGGCGGCGTCTCGCTAGCTCTCGGCCGGGACGCCGGCGCCGCGGCGCCGGCGCCTCACGCGGAGGCGCAGCAGCGATCGCCGGAGCGCCGCCTGCGCCCGGAGCAGGTCGAGAGCCTCGGCGGCATCGCGGGGGCCGCCGAGACGCTCCTCGGCCCGCTGGCGGGCGGCCTCGGCGCGATCCTCGTCGATCTCGTCCCAACGCTCCGCGGCATCGGCGAGGACGCTGACCTGATCGTCTGAGACCTGCAGGAATCCGCCGAACACCACCATGTCGATGACGCCCTCCGGCGTCACGATGGTGAGCTCGCCCATGTCCAGGCTCGTCATCAGCGCGGCGTGCCGGGCCAGAATCGTGATCTGGCCCTCGGTGGCGGGCGCGGTGATCCGCGCGATGTCCTCACGCTGCAGCAGCGTTCGCTCCGGAGTGACGACGTTCAGGCTGAGCGGCACGCCCTCTCCCCTCCCCGGGCGCGGACGAGGCTAATCGGCCTCCTCCGCGCGGAGCTCGGCGGCCTTCTCCACGGCCTCGTCGATGGTGCCAACCATGTAGAAGGCGTTCTCCGGCAGATCGTCGTGACGGCCGTCCAGGATCTCCGTGAATCCGCGGACCGTCTCCGCGACCGGGACGTAGCGGCCCTCGCGGCCGGTGAACTGCTCCGCCACGAAGAAGGGCTGCGTGAGGAAGCGCTGCACGCGCCTCGCCCGCGCGACGGTGAGCTTGTCCTCGTCGGCGAGCTCCTCGATGCCGAGGATCGCGATGATGTCCTGCAGGTCCTTGTAGCGCTGCAGCGTGCGGACCACGCCCGAGGCGGCGTCGTAGTGCTCCTGCCCCACGACCCGCGGCTCCAGGATGCGGCTGGTCGAGGAGAGCGGATCCACGGCGGGGTAGAGTCCCTGCTCCACCAGCGCCCGGTCGAGCGCGACCGTCGCGTCGAGGTGGCCGAAGGTCGTGGCGACGCCGGGGTCGGTGTAGTCGTCGGCGGGCACGTAGATGGCCTGGAAGGAGGTGATGGAGCCCTTGGTGGTCGACGTGATGCGCTCCTCGAGCTCTCCCACCTCGGTGGCGAGCGTCGGCTGGTAGCCGACCGCCGACGGCATGCGCCCGAGCAGCGCCGAGACCTCCATCCCCGCCAGCGTGTAGCGGTAGATGTTGTCGATGAAGAGGAGAACGTCGCGCCCCTCCTCGTCCCGGAAGTACTCGGCCATGGTGAGGCCGGTGAGCGCGACGCGGAGGCGCACGCCGGGCGGCTCGTTCATCTGCCCGAAGACGAGGGCCGTCTTGTCGAGCACGCCCGACTCGCGCATCTCGTTCCAGAGATCGTTGCCCTCCCGCGAGCGCTCGCCGACGCCCGCGAAGACGGAGAGGCCTCCGTGCTCGGTCGCGAGGTTGCGGATCAGCTCGGTGTTGATCACGGTCTTCCCGGTCCCGGCGCCGCCGAAGAGGCCGACCTTTCCGCCGCGCGCCAGGGGCGCGATCAGGTCGACGACCTTGATGCCCGTCTCGAACATCTGCGCCGTCGTCTCCTGCTCGGCGTACTCCGGCGGGTCGCGGTGGATGGGCCACGGCTCCGGGTCGTCCGTGATCGCCGCGCCGGGGTCGAGCGGGGAGCCGACGACGTTGAAGATCCGGCCGAGCGTCTGGGGCCCGACCGGCACCTTGATCGGCTCTCCCGTGTCCTCGGCCGCCGCCCCGCGCGCCAGCCCGTCGGTGGAGTCGAGCGCGAGGCAGCGCACCCAGTTGTTCCCGAGGTGCTGCTGCACCTCGGTGACGAGCCGGCCGGAGCCGTTCATGTCGATGAGGACGGCGTTGTAGATCGCCGGCAGATCGCCCGGCGGGAACTCCACGTCGACGACGGTCCCAATCACCTGCCGCACGGTCCCTGTGGCCATCCGGGTCCTCCCTCGCCGTCCCTGTCTACGCCTCGACGGCGGCGGTGCCGCCGACGATATCGAGCAGCTCGCTGGTGATCTGGTCCTGGCGTGCCTTGTTGTAGGTGAGCGTGAGCTCCGTCACCATCTCCTGCGCCGCCTCCGTCGCCTGGTGCATCGCGACCATCCGGGCGGAGTGCTCGGAGGCGACCGAGTCCAGGAGCGCCTCGAGAATCTGCATCTCGATGTAGCGCGGCAGCAGCGCCTCGAGCAGGGCCGGCGGCGAGGGCTCGAAGAGGAACTCACGCCGCAGGGCCGAGGACTCCTCGCCCGGGTCGCCCTCCGGCGCGCGCACCGGGAGGAGCTGCCTGACGGTCGGGCGCTGCGCTCCCGTCGAGACGAAGCGCTGGTAGCCGATGTAGACCTGATCGAGCCTCTCCCGGACGTAGTCCTCCATGACGATCCGCGCGATCGGCAGCACGTCGGCCTGCCCGGGGCGATCGCCCAACGCCGTGAACTCCGCGAGGAGCGGGAAGCCGGAGCGACGGAAGAAGTCGCGCCCCTTGCGCCCCACGGCGAGCACGGACACCTCGTCCACCGCCGGCTGGTGCTCGAGCGCGAGCGAGGCGCCGCGCCGGTTCATGTTCGCGTTCAGCCCGCCGGCGAGCCCGCGGTCGGCCGTGATGTGGATCAGCGCGAAGCGCCGGACGCGCCTCTCGCGCAGCAGCGGGTGCAGCGTCTCCGAGTCGGCAGTGGCCGCGTAGCCCGAGAGGCGCGCCAGCACGCCCCGCATCAGCTCCGCGTAGGGCCGGGCGGCGAGCGCGCGATCCTGCGCGCGGCGCATCTTCGACGCGGAGACGAGCTCCATCGCCCGCGTCACCTTGGCGGTGTTGCCGACCGAGCGGATGCGGCCGCGCAGCTTCCGGACCTCGCCGGCTCCCGCCATCTCGCGCTACGTCCTTCCCCGCGTCCCGGCCCCGCCGGACAGCCGGCCCGCCCGGCCTAGTAGGCGACCGTCGCCTTGAAGTTGCGGATCGCCTCCGTGAGCTCGGCCTCCGCCTCGCTCGCGATCTCGCCCGTCTCGTTGATCGTCTCGAGCAGCTGCGGGTGGCTCGCCGCCATGTGCTCGTGGAAGACGCGCTCGAAGTCGGCGACCTTCTCCACCGGCACGTCGTCGAGCATGCCCCTCGTCCCCGCGAAGAGAACCGTGACCTGCTGGGCCAGGGACTGCGGGGCGTACTGCGGCTGCTTCAGGAGCTCGGTGAGCCGCGCGCCCCGCTCCAGCTGGCGCCGGGTCGCGGCGTCCAGGTCCTCCGTGCCGAACTGGGCGAACGCCTGCAGCTCCCGGTACTGCGAGAGATCCAGGCGCAGGGTGCCGGCGACCGCCTTCATGGCTCGGGTCTGCGCGGAGCCCCCCACGCGCGACACGGAGATGCCCGGGTTGGTCGCCGGCCTCGGGACGGAGGTGAAGAGGGCGCGCACGAGGTTGATATGCCCGGCGGTGGACGCGGTAACGTTGGTCGGGATGTAGGCGGAGACGTCGCCGGCCTGGGTCTCGATGATCGGCAGCGCCGTCACGGAGCCGCCGCCGTGCTCCGGGTCCATCCGCGCCGCCCGCTCGAGCAGCCGCGAGTGGAGGTAGAAGACGTCGCCCGGGTAGGCCTCACGGCCCGGCGGACGGCGCAGGAGCAGCGAGACCTGGCGGTAGGCCCAGGCGTGCTTGGAGAGATCGTCGTAGACGATCAGGACGTCGCGGCCCTGCTCCATGAACTGCTCGGCCATCGCGCAGCCCGAGTACGGCGCGAGGTACTGGAGCGCGGCCGACTCCGAGGCGGAGGCGGCGACGACGATGGTGTGCTCCATCGCGCCGTGCTCCTCGAAGGTGGCGACTGTCTGCGCGACCTTCGAGTCCTTCTGGCCGATCGCGACGTAGACGCAGATCACGCCGGTGCCGCGCTGGTTGATGATGGTGTCGATCGCGATCGCGCTCTTCCCCGTGGAGCGGTCGCCGATGATGAGCTCGCGCTGGCCGCGGCCGATCGGGATCATCGCGTCGATTGCCTTCACGCCGGTCTGCAGCGGCACGTCGACGCTCTTGCGCGAGACGACGTTGGGAGCGATGCGCTCGACCGGCTGCCGCTCGCTCGTCTGCACCGGGCCGCGCTCGTCGATGGGATCGCCCAGCGCGTTCACGACGCGGCCCAGCAGTGCGTCGCCGACCGGCACGGAGGCGACCTCGCCCGTCGTCCGCACCTCGTCGCCCTCGGCGATCTCGGTGTAGTCGCCGAGAACGATCGCCCCGACGGTCTCCTCCTCGAGGTTGAGCGCGAGGCCGCGCACGCCGCTCGCGAACTCTATGAGCTCCGACGAGACGCAGCGCTGCAGCCCGTGGATGCGCGCGATGC
>VYDC01000128.1:0-3377 GCA_009843585.1 Chloroflexota bacterium
CCCCACCCCGGCGCCGGGCGCGGCGGGTCATCGGGGGCGGGGGTGTACTTCAGGTCGTTCCCGGCGGAGAAGGCACGCTCGCCGGCGCCGGTGAGGATCGCGACCCAGAGGTCGGGATCGGCGGCGAAGTCGTCCCAGATCTCGGTGAACTCGAGCGTCGCCGGCAGGTGGAGCGCGTTCATCACCTCGGGGCGGTTCATCGTGATCACGGCCAGGTGCTGCTCGGGCCGCTTCTCGTAGGTCGCGAACTCGTAGGCCATCGGACTCCTCCTGGCGCCGCCTTCCGGGCCCCCAGCCTAGTCCGGTCGGCCCGCCCCCGGCGATCCCGCCTCCCGGCGCGCTATAGTCGCCTTCGGGCGCACGAGGGCGCCGCCGGGCGCCCGAGCCGCCGCGCCTGAGCAGCCGGGAGCACGAGATGGACTGGGACGACACCGCCGAGCAGGGGCGCTTCCGCGCCGAGGTGCGCCGGCTCATAGAGGAGGATCTCCCCGACTTCTACCGCGAGCGGGAGACCCGCGACCTCCGCGAGGACACCTACCCCTGGCAGATCGACTCGACCTCCGAGGACCCCGCCCGGCGCGACGCCGCGAACGCGTGGTTCGACGCCGTCGCGAGCAGGGGCTGGGTCGCCGCACACTGGCCCGCGGAGTACGGGGGAGGCGGCCTCTCCGCGATGGAGCAGTACATCCTCAAGGCCGAGATGGCGGCCGGAGGAGCGCCCCCGGTGGGGAGCAACGTCGGCATCTCGATGCTCGGGCCCACGCTCATCGTGCACGGGACGGAGGAGCAGAAGCGGCGCTTCCTCCCCTCGATCCTCCGCGGCGAGGGGGTCTGGTCGCAGGGCTTCTCCGAGCCGGGTGCGGGCTCCGACCTCGCCTCCCTGACCACGCGCGCGGTGCGCGACGGCGACGAGTACGTCGTCAACGGGCAGAAGATCTGGACCTCCTTCGGTCACTACGCGTCGTGGATCGCGCTGCTGGTCCGGACCGACCCGGACGCCCCGAAGCACCGCGGCATCTCGCTGCTGCTCACCTCGATGCGGGCGCCCGGCGTCTCGGTGCGGCCGCTGATCGACGCGGCGTGGGGCCACCACATCAACGAGACCTTCTTCGAGGACGTGCGGGTGCCGGCGGATCAGATCGTCGGCGACGAGAACCGCGGCTGGTACGTGGCGATGACGCTCCTCGACAACGAGCGCTCCAACGTCACCGGCGCCATCGAGCTGCGCCGGCGCGTCGGGCGGCTCGCCGCGCACGCGACCGGCTCAGGGCGTAAGGCCGCCCGGCTCTCCGAGCTCGACTCCCTCCGGCAGGAGCTGGCGGAGCGCGCGGTCGAGGCCGAGGTGATGCTCGGCTTCTCGCTGCGCATCGTGACGATCCAGTCGAGCGGCGGCGTCCCGAACTACGAGGCCTCGGTCGCGAAGATGTTCGGGTCGGAGGCGGGGCAGCGGATGGACCGCACCGGAACGAAGGTCTTCGGGCTCTACGCCAACCTCTGGGATCCCGGGGAGCCCCTCTCGCCGATGGAGGCGGCGTTCACGCACGAGTACGTGCGCAGCATCCCCGCCACGATCGGGGCCGGGAGCTCCGAGATCCAGCGCAACGTGATCGCCACGCGCGGCCTGGGCCTCCCGCGCGGGTAGGCGCCGCCGCGGCGCGTCGCGGGGAGGGGGCGCGGGTGCGCATCGGGATACAGATCGTCGGCACGCGCTCCTCGGAGATGGTGCCCCTCGCGCGCGCCGCGGAGCGCGCCGGGCTCGACTCGGCCTTCTTCCCGACCGGCGGCTTCTACATCGGCGCGATGCGGGTGATCGACGCGACGGAGCGGATCCGCGTCGGCACCGGGATCATCCCGATGTTCCAGGGCACCCCCTACCTGCACGCATCCACGGCGCTGGCGCTGCAGGAGATGTCGGGCGGCCGCTTCGTGCTCGGCATGGGCTCGCAGACGAAGGGGCAGGTGCGGCGGATGGCCGGGGTCGACCTCCCCCGGCCGGCGGCGCGGGCGCGGGACATGATTAAGGCGATCCGCGCGCTGATGACCGAGGGACGCTACGAGGGGGAGTTCTACAGCGCCGACCCGCCGGGCGGCTTCAGCCTCAGGGCCCGGCACCGCGCGGCGCCGGCGCCTCCCATCCACTTCTCCGGGGTGAACCGCCTCAACCTGCGCGTCGCCGGCGAGGTCGCCGACGGTCTCGTCGGGCACCCGATCTTCAGCGTCCGCTGGATGGACGAGGTCGTGCTGCCGGAGATCGGACGGGGCCTCGAGCGGGCCGGCCGGAGCCGCGAGGAGTTCGAGCTCTGCGCGATGCCGATGGTGTGGGTCGTGGGCGGCGGCGCGACGCGCGAGGAGGGCTACCGCCGGGCGAAGCGCAACCTCGCGAACTACTACTCGACGCGCGCCTACGGCGGCTTCATGGAGCTCCACGGCTGGTCCCGCGAGCGCGTCGCGATCCGGGCGGTCTGGGAACGCGCCCAGCGCGACGGGACGCCGATCGACGGCTCGGAGATGGAGGCGATCGTGACCGACGCCATGGCGGAGGAGGTCTGCCTCATCGGCACGCCGGCCGAGCTCCGGGAGATGGCGCGCGAGCGCTTCTCGGGGCGCGCCGACACGCTGCTCCTCTACCCCCTCCACGACTCGTACGCCCTCCCGGAGGAGCGGGAGCGGCGAACCCGCGAGAGCGAGGAGGACCTCTACCGCGCGATCGAGGCCTTCGTGCCGCTCGCCGGGACCGGGACGGGATAGGCGGCGCCGTCAGCTCCGGGGGGCGTCGCTCCCGGCGCCTCCCGCCCCCTCAGCGGGCGCGGCCGCCGAGCGGTAGGGGCGTGCGTCGGGCGGCGAGGCGAAGAGCATCAGCGGCACGGCGAGCGTGGCGACCAGGCCGCAGACGACCCACCCCATCGTGTACTCGCCGGTGCGGTCGACGATGAAGCCGACCACCGTGGGGCTCAGCACGGCGCCGATCGTGAGCAGCGTCATCCCCAGGCCGAGGATGGCGCCGAAGTGCCTGGTGCCGAAGTAGTCGGCGAGCAGCGCCGGCCTGGTCGGGAGCGTCCCGCCCACGCCGGCCCCGACGATGCCGATGGCGGCGGAGGCCCCCCAGAGCCCCTCCGAGAGGGCGAGAAGCGGCATCCCGCAGACCACGATCGCGCAGGCGGCGGCGAGCAGAAGGCGCTTCTCGTAGCGATCGGCGATGAGCGCGAAGCCGACGCGGCCCGCGATCGATCCCAGGGTGAAGGCGGCGACGGAGGCGGCGGCGACGGCCGGGGCGATGCCGAGCGACTCGAGGTACGGGATCTGGTGGACGATCACCGCGGTCGAGGCGAAGAACGTCGCCCCCTGCCCGAAGGAGGTGAAGAGGAAGGCTCGCGTCC
>VYDC01000128.1:3387-4385 GCA_009843585.1 Chloroflexota bacterium
CGGCGGCCCCCTCCTCGCCCGGGGCGTCGGGCAGCCCGTCGAGCGGCTGCGGGTGCAGGCGCGGCCGCGAGCGGACGTGGAGCGCTGCGAAGACGCCGACCGCGACGAAGACCGCGCAGAGCACGCGCAGCGCCGCACGCCAGCCGAGCCCGTCGACGAGCGCGCCGACGGCCGCGACGAAGAGGCCCGCGAAGCCCGGGCCGAGGATCACGAGGCCGATGGCCCGCGCCCGCCGGCGGCGGAACCAGGTCGCCGTCGCGGTGATGCCCACCTGGCCGCCGACCGCCCCCATCCCCACCGAAAGCACCAGCATGGTCCCGTAGAACTCCCAGAGCGAGGCGATCATCGAGAGCAGCAGCACGCCCGCCGCCGAGACCGCCACGCCGACGACGAGCACGCGCCGGGGGCCCACGCGGTCGATCGCCATCCCCACCAGCGGCGCCGCCGCGCCCTGCGCCTCCGCGCGCAGCGAGAAGGCGAGCGCGGTGGTCGCCGCGCTCCAGCCGAACTCCTCGCGGATCGGGTTGAAGAGCGTCCCGAAGCCGTAGAAGAAGACGGCCGCCACAGTCATCGAGAGGAAGCCGGCGGTGCCGGCGACGATCCACCCCTCGTAGACGCCCGGCAGGAGGCGGCGCAGCACCGGGCGCGGCGCTCAGCTCCCGCGCGCCGGGAGCGAGACGACGACGGGGCCGGGGCCGACCGAGATGCCGCGCGAGATCTCGCTGCGCATCTCGAGCTCGACCAGGTGCTCGCCGTCCTCCGTCCAGAGGCGGCGCACCACCCCCCGCGTCACGACCGTCTCGCCGACGGTGTTGAAGATGCGCATGCGCAGCGGGCCGACGCGCCGGACGCGCCCGGCGAGCCCGATGTACTCGCGCACGCAGCGCTCCCACCAGCCCTGGATGAAGACGTTGTTGGCGTACATCTCGGGCGCTCCGTTGGCCTGAGCGACCGCCGTGTTGTGGTGGACGCGGCTGAAGTCGAGATTGGCCCCGGCC
>VYDC01000210.1:0-931 GCA_009843585.1 Chloroflexota bacterium
GGCCTGCAGGGCGGCCGGAACGGCGTGCTCTCGCTCGATCTCATCCGTTCGCTCCACAGGCGCCTGATGGCGGGGGCAAGCGGTGAGCGGTTCAGCAACCCCGGCGAGTTCCGCATCATCCAGAACTACGTCGGGCAGACGAACGACATCGCCGGCGCCACCTACGTACCCCCACCGCCGGCCGAGATACACGCCGGGCTCGACCAGCTCGTCGACTACGTCAGTGCGCCGAAGCCTCGGACGCCGGCGATGGTCGAGGCCGCCTGGATGCACTACCAGTTCGAGGCGGTGCATCCCTTCCTGGACGGCAATGGGCGCGTGGGTCGGATTCTCATCGCCCTGATCCTCGCCGCGCGCCATGGGGTCAGCCATCCGCTCCTCTACCTCAGCCCCTACTTCGAGCGGCGCCGCGAGGAGTACTACCGACTCCTCCTGGCCGTCAGCACGACATCCGCGTGGGAGGACTGGCTGCGCTTCTTCCTCATGGGAGTAGTCGAGCAGGCGCACGAGGCCTCCTCCCTAGCTCGCAGCGTGCTCGCTCTCCGCGGGGAGTGGAGCGAGCGGCTCGACGACGCCGGCGCCACCCCCTCCGCCCGGCGCCTCATCGATTTCGTCCTCGAGCACGTGGCGGTGACACCCAGGGTCGTCCAGCCGGGTCTCGGCGTGGCGCGGCAGACCGCCTACACCGCCGTCCAGGCACTCGTGGAGGCCCGCATCCTTGAGCCGGTGTTGCAGCGCCGGCGGGGGAACGTGTACATCGCGCGCGAGCTCATCGAGCTCCTTGCGCCCTGACGCTTGCCGTGGCGGAGAGGTCGCCCGGGTGCGTGCGCTGCCATCGCGGGTGGGAGACGGGCGTCGATCGCGCCGGTGAGCGCGCACAGCCCGGAGCGAACGTCATCGCTTCCCACCGGCGCGGGTCGAGCCGCCCCAG
>VYDC01000210.1:941-4365 GCA_009843585.1 Chloroflexota bacterium
CCGCCCCAGACGCCCGCGGCACCGCGAGCGCGCGTGGCGGGCGTCTCGCCTCGGGAAGTCGCGGAGGCTCGCCAAGCCCGTTCGCGGCGCTTGCTCGGAGCGCCGCCCGGGCCCGATGCGGGCGGCGGTCGTCCGCGGCACCCGGGACGGGGTGCCCGATCCGCATACGCCCGGCGCCCGGCGTGTGCGGTGATCGCACGAGGAGCATCGCCCCGCCCCGCCCGGGCGCTGCGGCGCCGCACGTCTATGCGTGAGTCCATACCGAGCGAGCACATAGCGATACCCGCTCGATAGCGAGGCTCAGTTATCCTCCACGCGACTCGAGTCCGAGATCTGGATACGAGCGCACGCGCCGGGCATGACGCGCCACGGCTCGATGGCGGTCTCCGACGCCAGATCCCAGGCCGCGGTTGTCGGCACCATCCGCGGCCACGCTCCGCGTCGCCTTACCGCCCGCGGCCTGACCGCGGTCGGCGGTCGGCGAGCCTGCCGGAGGGCCTCCAGCCTATGCGAGATGTTGCGCGGCGCGCCCTGCTGGCCGTTGCGGCCGCGATGATGCTCGCCGGGCTCGGCGTGTCCGGCGTTGCGGCCCAGGCACCGGACGCCGAGGCCGAGGTGCGCATCACTGCGCGCCGCCTCGCCGACGGACGCACCGAGTTCGCGCTGCAGGAGCGCGCGGCGGGTGGGACGTGGGGCGAGCGTCGCCTCCCTCGGGCGCGCTTCTTCCCGGCGAGCCCCGCGGTGGGCCGTTGGCTGTCGAGTTCCGCGCTCACCATCGAGGTCTCCGCGCTGGCCAGGCACTCGGCGGAGGGCACTGAGAGCGTGGAGGTGCGCATCGTTGCGCGCCGCCTCGCCGACGGCCGCGCCGAGTTCGCGCTGCAGGAGCGCGCGGCGGGCGACTCGTGGGGCGAGCGTCGCCTGCCCCGGTCGCGGCTCTTCCCGGCGAGCCCCCCTGTGGGCCTCTGGCTGTCGAGCTGGCCGCTCACGGTCGGTGCGGCGGGGACCGCCCCCGTGGCGGCGGACCCGCCGACGATACCCGAGATCACGACCATCCAAGTGTCACCCGGCGACGACATCCAGATCGTGATCGTGGGCGGCGCTCGACCGGCCTCCTGCCATCGCAGCCACGGCAGCGGCGAGGAGACGACCTGTCTTGAGTGGGGCCTCTCCGCCGCCGAGCGGCGCGACTTCGTGACAGCCGAGATGGCGAAGATCGCGTCCTTCTTCGCCGATCGCTTCGGACACGCGCCGCCAGCTGAGGTGACCGTGCTCCTCGATCACAACTCGCAGTTCATTCACCAGGCGTTCGTCGGGAGCATCGTGACGTCGTTCAGTACCAACATGCCGGCCACCGTTGCCGCCAATCTCCTCGCCCACGAGTACTACCACGTGCTGCAGTACGCGCTCACCCCGTTCGAGAGCCTCTACGCCGTACCGCAGCGTGGCCCGCACATGGGCGGCACCCCCCGGTGGCTCGTCGAGGGCAGCGCGACGTATGTCGCGGCGCTCTACGACGGCACCCTCGCCGATGAGCGCCGCGCCCAGCTGCTCAAACACCACGGCAATCCAGGGACCGGTCGGGCAGGGACCGACGACGACTACGAGGTCGGCATGCTTGCCGTTGACTGGCTCACGGAGCGCGCGGGCGAGGGCGCGCTGGTTGAGTACTGGCGCGAGCTCAACAGTGCCCCGCTCTGCCGGACGATCGGCGAGTGTGCACGACCAGGGGCCGTGACCTGGGCGGACCCTTTCGAGGCGGTCTTCGGGCTCACCCCGGATGCGTTCTACGACCGCTTCGAGGCCTATCGCCGCGAGGCGGTGCGGTCGGCCGGAATACCGCACCTCGCGGACGATGTCGCCGAGCCGGTGATCACCATGTCCGGAGGCGTGTCGGACGCGATCGTGGCCGCGGCGACCGACGAGCTCGCTCGCCTCCAATCGTTCGCCGCTCGGCTCGGCGCAGACCCGGTGGACTACACCCTCGTCCTCGCGGACGGCGAGTCCTACCCGGAAGCCATCCGGCGGCTGATGGGCGATCGTCGCGAGGGTTGGTGCAGTACCTCGCTCACGTCCCCTCTACACCGAACCGGCATCGTGATCGACACGAGTTGCGATACGGCCGCGCTCGCTGCGGACGGCGGCCACATGACGCGCATCGCCGACTTCCACCTGGAGCTCACGGTCAGCCGGCTGGAGCCTCTCCGGTATACGGGTCGTAACCCCCACTGGCTGGAGAGTGGAATCAGTGCCTACGCGTCGCACCACTACGAGGCCCTCGCCGGCCGCCGGACCGGCAGGACCGTGGACCACGCGGCGGCGCTGCGCAGCGCCCGCACGCTCGGCCCGCTCCGCGACCTGTACGCATGGCTTGACGTGCGCGATCACCACGAGGAGGTGACCCGGCTCGGCTTCCTCGCGGCCGATTGGCTGGCCGACCACGCAGGGGAGACGGCATTGCTTGACTATTTTCGCGAGCGGCGCGTCTCGCCATCATGGGAAGCGGCCTTCGAGGCGGCCTTCGGGCTCACGCCGGACGCGTTCTACGAGGAGTTCGAGCGCTACCGGGCGACGCTCCGCTAGCGCGGTTCCACCACGGGTCCGGCCGCATCGTAGCCAGGCATTGCGACGCGACGACCTCGGTGACGCCGGGAGCTACCGTTGCACTTGCGACCTAGGCCTAGGGACGGCGGCGGACGGGAGTGACACAGCCCGGCACGCCGGGCGCGTACGCGCTGTAGTTGCTGGGCATCTGCTCGAAGACGACGACGTACGTGAGCTTCATTCCTGCGAATGCGCCTTCTGGTTGCGCTCGTGGCGCCGGAGGGCATCCAGCGTCAGCGGCCGACCGGCGCGCTTGGCCTCCAGCCAGCGCTGAAAGGACTTCTGGCTCTCGGCGGACGGACGACCGGCGATCAGGCCTTCGACGCTAATGTCCTCGTCCAGGTCGGGCCAGTGGATGCCCTCGCCTCCGCCGATGAGTCGCCAGTTGCCGCGCTCCTCCGGCGTAGCGTGGGTCAGCCGGGGGTACCAGTCGAGCGGTACGGAGATGGTGCGGCCGTCGGAGAGCTCCGCGGTCAGCGTGTCGCTGGAGACCGTCACGGTCTCTGCCTCGGGGACGCTCACCTCAAGTGTCGAAACGCTCACTCCACGCCTCCATGAACAGCGTCTCGTTCTCCACGACGGTTCGCGTGATCCGCCGAATGTCGGGGGGCCTCAGTCCCCCGCTGCGTTCGAGCCTGACCGGCTGCAGCCAGAACTTGGCCGTCTGCCGGTCGCGTTCAACGTGGACATGCGGCGGTTCCTCCCGATCGCTCGCGTAGAAGAAGAAGCGGTATGGCCCCTCCCTCAAGACCGTCGGCATCTCGCCACCTAGTCTATCGGACGCGTGCCCGCAGGGCCCGGTGGCGGGGATTATCGCTCTGAG
>VYDC01000054.1 GCA_009843585.1 Chloroflexota bacterium
CCTTCGCCTCGGGGGCTGGGCGCTGTGAATAACCGACTGGCGGGGGCGGGCAGGGCAGAGCGCGAGCGCGGGCGAGGCCTGCTCCCGGAGGTTTCCTGCGGGGGCCTCCTCGGCGGCGGGGGAGTCGGCTCCGCCGCCCTGGAGGGCCGGCACCCCTTCGCCCTCCCCGGCGACCGGCCGGTGTGGGGTCGCGACCGCCCCTTCGCCGTCGAGCACATCGCGCTCGAGTTCTCCTTCAACCTCGCGCGCCGCGAGCTGCGGGGAGTCGCGACGACCACCTTCCGCCCCCGCGCGGACGGCCTGCGCGAGGCCGTCTTCGACGCGCGCGAGCTCGAGGTCGAGTCCGTGGCCGACGGCTCCGGCCGGGCGCTTCCCTTCCGTTTGGACGGCCGCTCACTCCGCGTCGACCTGGGGCGGCCGCGCTCCTCCCGGCGGCGCATCACCACGGTCGTGCGCTACCGCGCGCGGCCGCGCCGGGGCCTCTACTTCAACGCGCCGGATCCCGACTATCCCGAGCGGCCCCGGCAGATCTGGACCCAGGGCCAGGCGGAGGACTCGGCCTACTACTTCCCGTGCTTCGACTACCCCGGCGAGAAGGCGACGTCGGAGGTCACCGCGACGGTGCCGCTCGGGTGGTCCGTGCTCTCCAACGGCCGCCTCGTCTCCCGGCGCGAGGACCGGCGCCGGCGCCGCGTCACCTACCACTGGCGGCAGGAGCGCCCGCATCCCGCCTACCTCATCACGCTCGTCGCGGGCGAGATGGTCTCGGTCGAGGAGAGCGCCCGCGGCGCCGCGCCAGGCGGCGGGGACGTGCCGGTCGCCTACCACGGGCCCGAAGGGAGCGAGCGGGCGCTGGGGCGCGCCTTCGGCCGGACGCCCGAGATGGTGCGCTTCTTCTCGGAGAGGATCGGCGTCCCCTACCCGTGGGCGAAGTACGACACCGTCGCCGTCGCGGACTTCATCTTCGGCGGGATGGAGAACACGTCGGCGACGACGATGACCGACGTGCTGCTGCACGACGACCGGGCCCACGAGGATCTCGCGGAGCTGTGCGACTCCATCACGGCGCACGAGCTCGCCCACCAGTGGTTCGGCGACCTCCTGACCTGCCGCGAGTGGTCGCACGGCTGGCTCAACGAGAGCTTCGCGACCTACTTCGACTCGCTGTGGGTGGAGCAGTCGCGGGGCTGGGACGCCTTCCGCCACGATCTCCGGGAGAAGGCGAAGGCCTACTTCAGCGAGGATGCCGAGAGCTATCGCCGCCCGCTCGTCCAGAACGTCTTCTCGGAGCCGATCGACATCTTCGACCGCCACCTCTACGAGCGGGGCGCCCAGGTGCTGGACATGCTCCGCTACGTGCTGGGCGACCAGCTCTGGTGGCGCGCGATCGCCCGCTACGTCTCGCACCACCGCGAGGGGGAGGTGCTCACGCACGACCTCCAGCGAGCCGTCGAGGAGGCGACGGGCCGGAATCTTGACTGGTTCTTCGACCAGTGGGTCTGGAAGGGCGGCCACCCCGAGCTGCGGGCGACGTACTCGTGGGATCAGGAGCAGCGGCTCGCGACGGTGCGCGTCGCGCAGGAGCAGAAGACCGACGGCGACCCGCTCACCTCGATCTACCGCATGCCGCTCGAGATCGCCTTCCGCACCGAGCAGGGGCACCACACCCGCCGCGTCGAGCTCTCGGAGCCCTCCCACACCTTCGTCTTCGCGCTGGAGGGGGAGCCCCGCTGGGTCGCGATCGACCCGGCGAACCGCGTCCTGAAGAGGCTCGCCTTCGAGCCGGGAGAGGCGCAGCTCCGCGCCCGCCTCGCCGAGGACGACGAGGCCGTCGGGCGGATCGAGGCGGCGGAGGGGCTGGGCGCCGTCGGCTCCCCCGAGGCGGTGGAGGCGCTCGCCCGGACGCTCGCGTCGGAGGGCGAGAGCGACCTCGTCCGCGCCGCGGTGGCGAGCGCGCTCGGCACGGTGCGGAGCGAGGCGGCGCGCGCCGCCCTCTCCGACGCCCTCGGCGCGGCGGCGGCGCGCGTGCGGCGCGCGGCGGCGACCGCCCTGGGCGAGAGCCGGGACGACGCGGCGGCGCGGGCGCTGGCGCGGCGGCTCTCCGGACGGGGCGACCGCTCGTACTACGTGCAGGCCGCGGCCGCCGCCTCGCTGGGGGCGACGCGCGGGCGCGTCGCGTTCGGGGCGCTCCGCCGCGTGCTGGGGAGGCCGGCCCACAACGACGTCATCACCGCCGGCGCGCTCACGGGCCTCGGGGCGCTGCGCGACCCGCGCGCCCTCGACACTCTCCTCGACTACACCGCCCGAGGACGGCACCCGAACGCCCGGCGCGCCGCGGCTCAGGCGCTCGGGCGGCTGGCGCCGTTCTGCGACGAGGGGCCGCGCGCGCGGGCGCGCGAGCGCCTGGTGGAGCTCCTCGACGACGACGCGCTGCGCATCCAGCTCCAGGCGGCCTCGGCGCTCGCCGAACTCGGCGACGCGCACGCCGCGCCGGCGCTCCAGCGGGCCGCCGCCCGCGCGCTCGACGGCCGCCTGCGGCGCGCCTGCCGGGTCGCCGCCCGCGACCTCGGAGAACGCGCCGGGCGGGGCGGGCAGGTGCGCGCCCTGACCGACGAGGTGGAGAGGCTCCGGCAGCGCAACGACGCGCTCAGGGACCGGCTGGACGCCGTCGAGGCCCGGCTCCGGGAGGGGAGCGACGGGGACGGTGCGCCCTCGACGCCGTAGGGCGGCCTCCGTAGAGTAGTCGTGTCGCCCCCGCGGCGGCGCCACCCACGGCCGGATCAGCGCGCGAGCCATCCGGCGGACCGCGCGCGCTGCGAGTCGCGACGGAGCGGAAGGCACGGCGTGCGGAAGCTGAACATCTTCTTCGATGTCGACAACACGCTCCTGATGTGGGACGGCTCGCTCCGCAACCACACCCGTGACGTCTTCCAGCGCATCCTCGACCAGGGACACCTCATCTACATCTGGTCGGGAGTCGGGATCCGGCGCTGGGAGATGGAGGTGAACAAGCTCGATCACTACGTCACGGACTACTTCATCAAGCCGCTCTACGACCACCGCGCCCGGCTGCCGAAGCTGGGCGTCACCGTGGAGCCCGACTTCGTCATCGACGACCACCGCTCCGTCGTCGAGGTCTTCGGCGGCTATCACATCCCCGACATCGCGACCCCGGACGACGAGGAGCTCCTGCGCGTCGCCGAGGCCATCGAGGCGAGGGCCCGCGGGGAGCCCGACGGCGAGTCGCCCCGGCTCATTCCCTCCGACGG
This sequence comes from Chloroflexota bacterium, assembly GCA_009843585.1. GTDB lineage: Bacteria > Chloroflexota > Dehalococcoidia > UBA2979 > UBA2979 > VYDC01. The sequence goes on from VYDC01000054.1 coordinate 3,270, forward strand.
CCAGCCTCCCACCGTCCAGGGCTGATCCGCGAGCCGCGCTCCGGCGCGGCGCGGGCGCCGGCCGGGGGAGCAGGCGGCCTCAGCGGGAGTCGACGGCCTCGGCGGAGCGCAGCAGCAGCGCGACGCGGTTCCGCTCCAGCATCGAGGCGGCGGAGGCGGCGGGCGCCCCCTGATCGCCGGCGTCGTCGAGCTGGGCGAGGGCAAGGCGCGCGCGACTGTCGTCGCGCATGCGGAGCAGGGGCTCGGCGATCGTCCAGATCGAGACGCCGTCGCGGCGGGCGGCGGCGGCGCTCACCCAGGTGGTCCAGTCGAGAGCCCGCTCGCGAATATCGTAGTGCGAGAAGAGCCGATACTCCGGATCCCATCGGCGCGCGTCGCTGAAGCAGTCGGCGTCCCACCCGATGGGGAGCGGCCGATCCGTCGCCGAGAGGGGATCGAGTGCGACGAGCCAGAGCGAGACGGCGAGCGCGAGCGGCGTCTGGTGGTAGTTCCCTCCCGTCGATGCCGTCCAGGAGAGCCCGTACGCGTCGCACATCGCCCTCGTGACGCGCTCGTCGATGGAGAGACCCGCGGCGAGCAGGAGACGCGTCGCCAGGAGGTGGCCGACGAAGCGCGCCTCCCCGTCCTGCGAGATGCGCTCGCCGGTCGGCAGGGCGAGCGACGCCTCCCGATCCGCGCCGAAGCAGGCGAAGGTGTGGCGGAGCCCGCACTCGCGCCCGGGAGCGCCGGGAGCGCCCTGCGTGGCGAGCAGCAGGTCGAGGTCCGAGGGGTCGGCGACCACCCCCTCGTCGCGCGCTCGCGGCCACAGCCGCAGGATGAGGTCGATGATGGGCGCGCCGGCCACGTCCGGGACGCTAGCGAGCGGCTCATCCCGCTGTCAACGCGCGCCCGCGCCGCCGGGCGGCGCAGTGGCAGCGCACCGCCGCCGCGCCGGGGCGCGACCGGCCCGCACCTTCCTGCTTCCCCTTCTGCTCGCGCTCCTGCTCGCGCTCCAGACGGCCTGCGCGGGGGGCGGAGCGGGAGCGGGCGACTCCGCACGGCCGCCGACGCCCGTGCCCGCGCCGCCCGCCACCCCCGCACCCGCGGCGAC
>VYDC01000137.1 GCA_009843585.1 Chloroflexota bacterium
GGCCCGGCCCCCGCCTCCGGCGCCCCGGGCGAGGAGACGGCCGTCGCCGAACCGGCCGCCGGCCGGCAGATCCGCCTCGCCGTGCGGGGCATGACCTGCGCCTCCTGCGTGCGCCGCGTCGAGCGGGCGCTCTCGGCGGTCGACGGCGTGGAGACGGCGAGCGTCAACCTGGCGACGGAGGAGGCGACCGTCACCGCAAGCGGCATCGACGTCGCGCGCCTCTCGGAGGCGGTCGACGGCGCCGGCTACGAGGCCCGCCTCCCGGGCGGCGACGTCTCAGAGGAGCGGGAGCGGGACGCGCTCGAACGCGAGCGCACCGCCGAGTACCGGGCGCTCCGTCGGCGCACCGTCTACGCGCTCGCGACCGCGGCGCTGCTCGTCGCGGCGATGCCGGCGACGCGCTGGCTCCCCGGCCTCGACGAGGTCCCCGCCCGGCTCCTCCATCCGCTCTTCTTCGCGCTGGCGCTCCCGGTGCAGCTCTGGGCCGGCTGGCAGTTCTACCGCGCGGCATGGCGGGTCGGGCGGCACGGCTCCGCCGACATGAACACGCTGATCGCCGCCGGCACGACCGCCGCCTTCGGCTACTCGGTGCTCGCCACCTTCGCGCCCGGCCTCTTCCGGGCGGCCGGGGTGGAGACGGCCGTCTTCTTCGACACGGCGGCGGCGATCGTCGCCCTCGTGCTGCTCGGGCGCCTGCTCGAGGCGCGCGCGAAGGTCCGCACCGGCGATGCGGTGCGTGGGCTGATCGCGCTCCGGCCGCACCTCGCGCGCGTGTGGGAGGAGGGCGAGGAATACGAGATCCCGGTGCGCGCCGTCCGCCCCGGCGACATCGTGATCGTGCGCCCCGCCGAGCAGATCCCGGTGGGCGGGGAGGTGGTCGACGGCTCGTCGGCCGTCGACGAGTCGATGCTGACCGGCGAGTCGCTCCCGGTGGCGAGGTCGGCGGGCGACTCCGTCTTCGGGGCGACGCTCAACACCACCGGCGTGCTCCGCGTGCGCGCGACGGCGGTCGGCCAGGACTCGGCCCTCGCGCGCATCATCCGGCTCGTCGAGGAGGCCCAAGGCTCGAAGGCGCCGATCCAGGCGCTGGTCGACCGCGTCGCCGCCGTCTTCGTCCCCGCCGTCCTCGCCGTCGCCGCCGCCACCTTCGTCGCCTGGCTGCTCGGCGGTCCCGACCCCGCCCTGACGCTCGCGGTCCTGAACGCGGTCGCCGTGCTCATCGTCGCCTGCCCCTGCGCGCTCGGGCTGGCGACGCCGACGGCGATCATGGTGGGCATCGGACGGGGTGCGCAGGAGGGGATCCTGATCCGGAGCGCGGAGGCGCTCGAGCGGGGGTACCGCGTCGACACGGTCGTGCTGGACAAGACGGGGACGATCACCGAGGGGCGGCCCGAGGTGACCGGCGTCGTCCCCCTGGCGGCCGGGCCGGGGGGACGGCCGCTTGCGGCGAGCGAGCTCGTTCGGCTCGCCGCCTCGGCGGAGCGTGCGTCCGAGCACCCCTACGCCGGGGCGATACTGCGCGAGGCAGAGCGGCGGGGGCTCGAGCTCGCCTGGCCCGAGCACTTCAGCGCGATCCCGGGGAGCGGGGTGGAGGCCTCGGTCGACGGGCGCCGCCTCCTGATCGGGACGCCCGAGCTCCTCGCGGAGCGCGGCGTCGAGGCCGACGCGCTCGCCGGGCCGGCCGCGGAGGCGGGCGCCGGGGGCGACACCGCGCTCCTCGTCGCCGTGGACGGCCGGGCGGCGGGCCTCCTCACCGTCTCCGATCCCCTCAGGCCGACGGCCCGGGAGGGGATCGCCCGGCTCCGGGCGCGCCGGGTCGAGGTCGTGATGCTCACCGGCGATCGCCGCGAGACCGCGCGCGCGGTCGCCGACCAGGTCGGGATCGACCGCGTCGTCGCGCGGGTCCAGCCCGACGAGAAGACCCGCATCGTGCGCGAGCTGCAGGAGCAGGGGCGGGTGGTCGCGACGGTCGGCGACGGCATCAACGACGCGCCCGCCCTCGCGCAGGCCGACGTCGGGATCGCGGTGGGGAGCGGCACCGACGTGGCGCTCGAGACCGCCGGGGTCACGCTGATGAGCGCCGACATCCGCGCCGTCGACGGCGCGATCGGCCTCTCGCGCGCCACCATCCGCACGATGAAGCAGAACCTCGTCTGGGCCTTCGCCTACAACGTGGCCCTGATACCCGTCGCCGCCGGGGCAGGCTACCTCGCGCTCGGCGTGCTCGGTCGCGACGAGGTGCCGCTCGCGCTCCAGCCGCTGCTCGGGGAGAGCGGCTTCCTGAACCCGATCGCCGCCGCCGGCGCGATGGCCGTGAGCTCGGTGTCGGTGATGGCCAACTCCCTCCGCCTGCGCCCGCCGCGCCGCTCCCGGAGCTAAGGGCCGGAGCCGAGGGTCGGCGGCGGCGCGCCGCTGCGGCTCCGCGTCACGCGGCCGACCGCCCCCGGGCGGGGTGCGCCGGACGCCGCGCCGGCCGCGGCGACCTACAATCACCCCGGGCCGGGGTGGCGAAATCGGCAGACGCAGCGGGCTTAAACCCCGCGGCCGCTCGCGCGGCGTGTGGGTTCGAATCCCACCCCCGGCACCAGAGACGCCGCGCGCCCGGCGCTCGCGCCTGCGGGCGAGGCGCCCTACAGCACCGCTATCGGGTTGACCGGGGAGCCCGTTCCCCCCGGCACGATCAGCGGCGCCGTGAGGAAGAGGAACTCGTAGCGGCTCGCCTCGGAGCAGGCCCCGGCGAGCGGCTCGAGGTAGGCGTTGTCGAGCAGCGGCATTCCCATGTACGGCAGCGCCACGAAGTGGACCGGCCAGCTCGCGAGCGTCCCCGACGGCGTCGGGATCGTGCCCGGGTAGCCCTGATCGGAGGCGTCGAGCATGTCCCAGCCGAGGAGCGAGGCGTCGTGCTCGTGCAGGAACTCCAGGCAGGAGGCGTGCACGCCCGGCATCGGTGCCCCCATGCGGTTGTGCTCGGGGTTCGCCTCCAGGAAGCGCTCCATCCCGCCGCGGATCAGGACGGCGTCGCCCGGGCGGGGCTCGACGCCCTGCGCGCGGGCGGCGTCCTCCAGGTCCCACCCGTGGATCGGCGAGTCGAGCGAGACGTGGTCGGAGCCGCGCAGGCGCGGGATGTCGTAGAGCACGCCGCGAGTGACGATGCCCTGGCTCATGCGATCGACCGAGTTCGCGGCGGCGCCGGCGGAGGTCACCAGCGAGCTGGGGCGTCCGTTGTACATCTCGCCGCCGGGACCGGTGTAGTTGTGGCAGAGCGCGTCGATGTGCGTGTTCACGACGCCGTGGAACGAGAGCCCGATGTAGTCGGCGGAGTTGGCGGGTCCGAAGGAGACGAAGTGCTGCGCCGGCATCGGGTTGCGCGGCCCGGGCCGCGTCGCCACCGGGTAGGAGCAGGAGACGGCGCGCCCGTCCCGGACGAGCGTCGCGGCGTGGCGGCGCACCGCCTCCGGGATGAGGTTGAGCGTGCCGCGCTCGTCGTCGTCGCCCCAGCGGCCCCAGTTCTTGAAGCGCTCCCTGTCGGCGAGGTACTCCTCGACGCTCGGAGGCGTGCGGTCGCGCAGTCCCATCTCGCTCCCCCCTCGTCGCGGGCGCCGCCGGGGCGCCCCCGCGGGCGCCGCGCATGATAGCAACACGGCCCCGTGGCCCCGTCCCCGCGGGGAGGCGGGCCCGGGCCGCTAGCGCGCCTCGTCCCCGAGCTCGCCCGGCTCGTAGTAGACGCGGCCCTCGACCGACGGGGGGCGGTGCGCCTGGTCGGGGGGCCGGTGTCCCTCGTAGTCGTGCGCGTACTGGTAGCCGCGCCCGTAGCCGAACTCGCTCATCAGGTCGGTGGCGGCGTTGCGCAGGTGGAGCGGCACCGGCTCGTTGCGGGTGCGCCGCGCGTCCTCCGATGCGCGCTGGTAGGCGCGGTAGGCCGAGTTCGACTTCGGCGCGCGCGCCAGGTAGACCGTCGCCTCGGCGAGCGGGAGCGAGGCCTCCGGCATCCCCAGGAAGTGCACCGCCTGCTGGCAGGCGACCGCGAGCGGGAGCGCGCGCGCGTCGGCGAGCCCGACGTCCTCGGAGGCGAGGATCACCAGGCGCCTCGCGACGAAGAGCGGATCCTCGCCCGCCTCCAGCATCCGGGCGAGCCAGTAGAGCGCCCCGTCGGGATCGGAGTCGCGCACCGTCTTGATGAAGGCCGAGATGGTGTCGTAGTGCGCATCGCCGGCGCGGTCGTAGAGGAGCGTGCGGTGCTGCGCCGCGGCCTCCACGAGCGCCCGCGTCACCAGCCGGCGCCCCGCCTCCTCCGACGCCGTCGCCACGGCGAGGTCGAGCACGTTCAGGGCCGCGCGGGCGTCGCC
>VYDC01000170.1 GCA_009843585.1 Chloroflexota bacterium
CCTCCCGGTGCGCGCCCCGGCCTGCTACTGGCCGGAGGCGCCCGTCCCCGCGCCGGCTGCCTCCGCTCCGGGCTCCAGGCGCGTGTTCCAGTGGAACTGCTGTGGCTTGCGACCGGCCCCGGGGTCGATGGCGACGCTCACCACCGAGGGGAGGCCCGACCGCAGAGCCGCGCGGAGTGCCGGCTCGATCTCCTCCGGGCGCTCCGCGCGGAAGCCCGCGCCGCCGAAGGCCTCGGCGACGAGCTCGTAGCGCGCGTCGGCCGAGAGCGCTCCCGGCGCGCGCATCCCCTCGGGAGGGGGCTCCGTCGGCATCCCGCTCCCGATGCCGCCGTTGTTCAGCACGACGACCGTGACCGGGAGGCCGTAGCGAGCCGCCGTCTCCAGCTCCATGCCGGAGAAGCCGAAGGCCGAGTCGCCCTCGACGGCGACCACCGGCCGGGTCGGGTCGACGCAGGCGGCGGCGATGGCGTAGCCGAGCCCGACCCCCATCGTGCCGTGCGTCCCGGCGTCGAGGCGCGTGCGCGGCTCCTCGTTCGGGAGCTGCGTGCGGCCGATGTCCATCGTGTTCGCCCCCTCGGAGACGATCATGCTCCCCGGCGGGATCGCGCGGCGGATCTCCCGGAAGGCGCGGTAGTAGCTCGTCGGCGCGCTCTCGTCGTCGAGCATCGGCGCCACCTGCTGCGCGTTGCGCTCCATCTGCTGCTGAAGCGTCGTGCGCCAGGTGCTCTCCTGCGGGTACTCCCAGGGCCGCTCGTCGAGCGCGCGGAGCAGCTGCCTGCTCACGGAGCGCCCGTCCCCCGAGAGCGCGACCTCGGCGGGGACGTTCTGGCCGAGCTGCTCGGGGGAGAGGTCGACCTGGAGGATGCGCACGTCGGGGCGGAAGCGCGGCGGCCGGCCGAAGTGGAGCATCCAGTTCAGTCGCGCGCCCAGCAGCAGGATGACGTCGGCCTCGCGGAGCGCGGTCGAGCGCGCCGCCGCCACCGAGAGCGGATGGGAGTCGGGGACGACCCCCTTCCCCATCGGCGTCGCCAGGAAGGGGAGCTGCGTGCGCTCGACGAGCTCGCGCACCTCCGCCTCGGCGCGCGCCCACGCCATCCCCTTCCCCACGACGACGAGCGGGCGCTCGGCCGCGCGCAGCGCGTCGAGCGCCGCCAGGACCGCCTCGGCCGGCGCCTCGGGGCGGGGAGGCTCGGGGACGGTCGGCGCCTCCGGCGCCTCCCCCTCCACGCTCCCCTCGATCACCTCCTCCGGCAGCTCCAGATAGGTCGGCCCGGGGCGGCCGAAGAGCGCCGTGCGCACCGCCTGCTCCACGAAGAAGGGGATCCGGTCGGTGCGCTCGACGCGGCGCGAGAGCTTGGTGAAGGGGGTCGTCGCGAGCAGCTGCCGCTCCTCCTGGAAGGCGCCCATCCCCTCCTGGTAGCCAGGAGAGGCGCCGCCCAGGAGCAGCATCGGCCAGCAGTTCGCCTGAGCGTTGGCGAGTCCCGCGAGCGCGTGCACCACCCCCGGCCCCGAGACCGCCAGGCAGGCCTGCGGGCGCCCCGTGAGGTAGCCGGCGGCCTGCGCCGCGTAGGAGGCCGCCTGCTCGTTCCGCATCCCGATGTAGCGGATGCCGAGCCGCTGCGCCGCCTCGGCTATGGGCGTGACCGGCACGCCGACGACGCCGAAGATGAGCCGGACGCCCTGCTGCCGGAGGCTCCGCGCGACGAGCTCGGCGCCGCCCGTCCCGCCCCGCTCGTCGCTCATGCGATCACGCCCTCCTCGCGAAGCCGGGCGAGCGACGCGCCGTCGAGCCCGAGCTCTCCCTGAAGCACCGCCTCGGTGTGCTCGCCGAGCCGGGGCGCCGGACCGAGCGGCACCTCGGACGCCGAGAGGCGCATCGGCGGCCCGAGCAGCGTGCGCTCCTCGACGCCGCCCTCCGCGGGCTGCTCGATGCGCCGCACGAAGCCGCGTTCGAGCAGGTGCGGGTCCCGGAAGAGGTCGGAGGTGTCGAGCACGGCGCTGCAGGGGACGCCCGCCTCCGCCAAGATGCGCATCACCTCCTGCTTGGAGCGCTCCGATGTCCAGCCCTCGATCTCCCCGTGGAGCTCGTCGCGGTGCTCGCGCCTCGCCTCCGCCGTCCGGAAGCGCGGGTCGGTCAGGAGGTCGAGGCGGCCCATCGCCCGTGCGAGCCCGTCCCACATCCGCTCGGTGCCGACCAGCGTGTAGACGTAGTCGTTCGGGCCGCCGGGGGCGCAGGCGAACATGTCGGAGGGGGCGCCGGCGCCCCGCCCGCGCCGGGGCGCCGCGTCGTGGGGCCAGGTGCCGTCCAGCACCCCGACGGTGCGGACGAACATCGTCGCGACCTCCTGCATGGAGAGCTCGATCTCCTGCCCCGGCCCGCCCTGCTCGCGCTGCACGTAGGCCGCCGCCACCGAGAGCGCCGCCACCATCCCGGTCCCGGTGTCGGCGAAGGTCCCCCCCGAGCGCAGGGGCGGCCCATCGGGCTCACCGGTGAGCGAGAAGATCCCTCCCGCCGCCTGCGCGAGCGGGTCGTAGGACTTGTAGGAGGCATAGGGCCCGCTCAGCCCGTAGCCCTTGATGCGCGCGAGCACGACGGACGGGTGCACGGCGCGGAGCGCCTCGTAGCCCAGGCCGAGGCGCTCGAGGACCCCCGGCCCGTAGTTCTCCACGACCACGTCGAAGCGCGGGAGCAGCTCCAGGAAGAGCTCGCGGCCGCGCGGGCGCTCGAGGTCGAGCACGATGCCGCGCTTGTTGGCGTTGTAGTTGACGAAGTACTGCGAGTCGTAGCTGCCGTCGCCGAGCACGTGCCGGCCGGCCTCGCCGCGCGGGGGCTCGACCTTGACGACGTCGGCCCCGAGCCAGGCGAGCAGCTGGCCGCAGGTCGGCCCCGCCTCGTACTGCGAGAGCTCCAGGACGCGCATGCGCTCGAGCGCGGGCATCGGGACCCCCGTCGGCGGCCGGGCCCGCGCCCCGCTCGGGCGGCGCCCCGCGGCTCCGGCCCGAGTCTAGCAGCAGGCCCCCGGGAGAATTGCGGCGCGCCCGGCTCCGGCGGGGCCTCCCCCGGAGGCCCCCATGCCCCGGGCGGCGCGGTGCGCGACCTCGCCCGGATCTACGGGAAGTCGCGGTAGACGATGCCGTGCATCCCGGCCCAGCCCTCGGCGCGCACGTACTCGGGCGTGGTGCGGATCAGGTAGAGCGTCTCCTCCGGCGGGTGCATGCGCCCGCCCCCGGTCGCCTTCTCGCGCCGCGCGTAGAAGGCGTCGACCTCCGACTGGTCGGTCACGAGCTCGGCGCGCCCCTGCATCCAGACGCACTTCGGGTTCCAGCGACCGCCCGGGTACTCCTCGCGGTCCTCGCTGCCCACCCAGAGGTAGCCGACCACCGGGTCGCGACGCACGTGCTCGGTCTTCGGCTGGACGTCCTGGGTCATCGTCCCGACGATCCAGTCCTCGACGAAGGTCGAGACCGGCCTCATGATCTCGCGCCCGTCCTTGCGGCGCGTCATCAGGTAGGCCATGTGCTGGCTCGAGTCGGAGATGAAGTCGAGGATCTCGGAGCGGAAGGCCTCCGCCTGATCGTCGGTGAGCCCCCGCTCGCGGTCCCAGTTCGACCGGATCTCGATGCCCGCGCGCTCGTCGTAGGTCGTCATCGCCCTCGCCCCCTCTTGCTGCACCCCTGCTCCTGCTTGTGTCGGTCCGCGACGACCCCTACCGCGGGAAGTCCCGGAAGATGATCGCGCGCTGTCCGATCCACCCCTCGGCCCGCACGTACTCCGGCTCCGTCCGGATGACGTAGAGCGTGTCCTCCGGCGGGTGGCCGCGGCCGCGACCGGCCTTCTCCAGGCGGCGCTGGTAGAAGGCCTCGACCTCGTCCTGGTCGGTGACGAGCTCGGCGCGGCCCTGCATCCACACCACCGGCGGGTTCCACCGCGGGTAGCGGTCCTCGACGCGGTCCTCGTGGCCGACCCAGAGGTAGCCGACCACCGGGTCGCGGCGCACGTGCTCGGTCTTCGGCTGGATGTCCTGCGTCATCGTCCCGACGCGCCAGTTCTCCACGAAGGTCGACACCGGCCGCATGATCTCGCGGCCGTCCCGGCGGCGGGTCATCAGGTACGCCATGTGGCGCGACGGATCCGAGATGAAGTCGTGGATCTCCTCGCGGAGCGCCTCCGCCTCGTCGCGGGAGACGCCCTTCTCGCGGTCCCACTGCGTCGTCATCGGAAGACCTCCGTCCGCCCCCGGCCCCCCCGGCCGGCGCCCGATGGTATCGCCAACGACGCCGGGCCGTCAGTGCGCCCGCGCCCGCTACGCACGCGGAAGCCCCAGGCCC
>VYDC01000076.1:0-3101 GCA_009843585.1 Chloroflexota bacterium
GGGGCGGCGGGGGGGCCTGAGGCGGCGCTCATGCGGGAAGCCTACGCGACGCGCCCGCCGCGGGCGTTCCGGGATCCGTATGATCGCGCCATGCCGCCGCCCGACCCTCCGACGCCGCGCGCCGCGACGGTGGACGGGTCGATGGGCGGGGAGGCCGGCGCCTCGTCCGTCCCCTCCCTCGCCGACTTCGACCCGGACGCCGCGCTTCGGCCGCCCGAATACGACGCGCGCCTCCGGGCCGCGCAGGTGGAGCTGCTCTCCCTCCAGCTGCGCATGCGCGACGAGCAGTCCTGCGCCCTGGCCGTGGTATTCGAGGGGGTCGACGCGGCGGGCAAGGGCGGTGCGATCCGCCGGCTCACCGGCCGCCTCGACCCGCGCGCGCTGCGCGTCTACCCGGTCGGCCCGCCGAGCGCCGAGGAGGCGCGGCGACACTACCTCTGGCGCTTCCACGTGCGCATGCCGCCCACGGGGCGCATCACCGTCTTCGACCGCTCGTGGTACGGGCGCGTGCTCGTGGAGCGGGTCGAGGGGTTCGCCACGCGCTCCGAGTGGGACCGCGCCTACGAGGAGATCGTCGCCTTCGAGCGCGGGTACGCCTCGGGCGGCACCGCCATCATCAAGTTCTGGCTCCAGATCACGCCGGAGGAGCAGCTGCACCGCTTCGAGCAACGCGCGGCCGATCCCCTCAAGAGCCACAAGCTCACCGAGGAGGACTGGCGCAACCGCTCGCGCTGGGACGACTACCAGGCCGCCGCCGAGGAGATGCTGCGCCGCACCCACTCCGAGGAGGCGCCGTGGGTCGTGGTCTCGGCCAACAGCAAGCACCACGCCCGCGTGCAGGTCGCGGAGGCCGCCGCCGCGAGGCTGCGGCGCCGGCTCGAGGGCTAGGCGCGGGGCGCCCGGCCGAGCGCCCGCTCCAGGTTCTCCAGGTAGACGGCGAAGGCGCGGCGGCCGGCCGCCGTCGCCTCCACCCAGGTGCGCGGCCTCCGGTCCCGGAACTCCTTGGTGATGACCAGGAAGCCGGCGCGCTCGAGCCGGCGCAGGTGGGTGGTGAGGTTCCCGCCGGTGAGGTCGAGCGCTCCCTGGACGAAGCCGTAGGCGAGCCGGCCGCCCTCGGGCTGCGAGAGCAGGAGGGTCATGATCCGGAGCCGGGTCGGCTGGTGGATGGTCTCGTCGAGGACGACGGCACCGGGGGTCACGCCGCTCCCCTCAGGCGGATCCATCCCGCGCCGAGCGATGAGACCGCGAGCGTCGCCAGCGCCGAGACCAGGAGCGCGAGATCGCCCGCCAGGTAGCTCGGGAGGTAGAACGCCGCGGCGATGCCCGCGCCCACCACCGCGATGACCGGCGCGTTGACGATGCCGAAAAGGACGTAGCCGAGCGCGACGATGCCTATGGCGACGCGCGGGATCGCGGAGGCGCCGTCCTCCGTCCACAGCCCGGAGGCCGCCGGCACCAGGAAGGCCGCCGAGGCGACGGCAAGCCAGAAGAGAAAGACCCGGACGCCGGCCGCTTGGCCCCCCGATCCCGGGGCGATGGCGCGGCCGGCGCGGTGGCCGATGACCGCGCTCCCCGCCATCCCGGCGCCGACCAGGAGGCCCCACAGCGGCGCCCGGATCCAGGGGTCATCGGCGGCGAGATCGGCCCAGGCCGTCTCCAGCAGGTACTCGGCGAGGTAGCCGAGCGAGACGATCACCCCCCACAGCAGCAGGATCGGGGTCGCCCCCGCGACGTGGAGCGAGCTCCGGGCGCGCTCCATGGTGTCGTGGATCGCGCGCCAGCCCTCCTCGGGCGTCAGCGCGCTCGCGTCGGCGTCGGACCGGGCCATCGGGATCCCCCCTCATTTAGTTTGTACTGCAAAGATATTTGCAGCACCGACCGTCGGTTGTCAAGCGCAGCCGGGGGAGCGCGGGGTGAGGTCTAGCTCGGCGCCGTCGGGCCCGAGAGCGAGGGGATGAAGAGCGCGACGTCGGCCGGGGTCTCCTTCACGACGCCCTGCTCCCGCAGAGAGGCGATCTCCTCCGCGCTGAAGCCGTTCTCTGAGAGCACCTCGTCGGAGTGCTGGTCGAGGAGCGGCGCCGGCGTGTGCTCGCGCTGGGGCAGCCGCGAGAGCCGCCACGGGAGCCCCTCCCAGCGCTCGAGCCCGGTCTCCGGGTGGACGAGCTCCACCCAGTAGCCCCGCTCGTAGAGGTGCGGGTCGGAGATTATTTCCCAGTTGGCGAGGACGGGGGCCGCCGGCACCCCCGCGCGCTGCAGCAGCTCGGCGGCGCGCTGGTGATCGAGCTGCTCGCTCCACTCCGTGATCGCGCGGTCGATCTCGTCGTGCGCCCGCCGGCGCGAGGCGAGATCGGGCCAGCGCTCTGCGAGCTCCGGCCTGCCGATCGCCCCAGCGAGCGCGCGCCACTGCCCGTCGTCCTCGACGCCCACGGCGAGCCAGCAGTCGTCGCCCGCGCTCGGGTAGGCGCCCTGCGGGGCGATGCGCGGCGAGCGGTTGCCGCGGGGCTCCGCGACGCGCCCCGAGAGCCGGTAGTCGAGCAGCGACTCGACGAGGAAGGAGGCGCCGCTCTCGAGCAGCGAGACGTCCACGTGCTGGCCCCGGCCGCTCCGCTCGCGCTGCGTGAGCGCGGCGATAGTCACCAGGGCGCCGATCGTCCCGCCGATGGGGTCGGCGTGGAAGGAGCCCGTCGCGTAGCGCTCGCCCGGCCCGTAGCCGGTCTGGGCGACGAGGCCGGAGGAGCCCTCGATGTTGGATCCGAGCGCCGTGTAGTGGGCCTCGGGCCCGCTCGCCCCGAAGGCCGAGATGGAGCAGAGCACCACGCCCGCGTTGCGCTCTGCGAGCTGCTCGTAGCCGACGCCGAGCGATGACATGACGCGCGGGCTGTTGTTCTCCAGCACCACGTCGGCGCTCTCGGCGAGGCGGAGGAAGGCCTCGCGCCCCGCGTCGGCCTTGAGGTCGAGCACGATCGCGCGCTTGTTGCGGTTGAGCATGTTGTAGGAGGAGCCGCGGTTGTAGAAGCCGGGCCAGATCTGGTCGCCGCCCGGGAAGTGCTGCGAGCGCGTCGACTGCACGATGGCGCGCTCCACCACCACGACGTCGGCGC
>VYDC01000076.1:3111-4298 GCA_009843585.1 Chloroflexota bacterium
GGTGGCGCCCGGCGAGCGGGCCCGCCCAGGCGCTCGTGACCTCGATGACGCGGAGACCGGCGAGCGGGAGGGCGGGCTCCTCCGCGGCGGCCGCCGGGGCTCGGGGCCTCCGCGGCGGCAGCGCCAGCTCCTGCTGCTCGCCGAGGAGCGGCGCGGGCCCGCCCGGCCCGGAGTCGGCCCCGGAGAGGCGCCACGGCGGGCCCGGCACCTCGACGGCGCCGGCGCGGGGGTGGTCGAGCCGGCGCCACCACCCGCGCTCGCGGAGCTGTGCCGACTCGTCGAGCTCGGCGACGGTGTTGACCGGCGTCATCTTCAGGCCGAGCGCCTGTCCGAGGTGGTAGAGCTCCTGCATCGGGTGATCGGCCGCCCACTCCGTCAGCATCCGGCGGACCTCGGGGAGCCAGGCGAGCCACCCCTCCTGGCTCTGGGCGCGCGGATCCTCCATCAGCTCGGGGCGGCCGATCATCAGGAAGACCTCGGGGCCGGCCCGGCCCCAGATCACGGCGCCGTCCTTGCAGGGGATCAGGCCGGTGCCGCGGCGCCGCCACACCGCCCCTCCCCACTGCCAGGAGGATCCGAGCCACACCTGGTCGGAGATCATCGCCTCCTGCGCGGAGACCTCGACGCGCTGGCCGCGGCCGCTCGCGCGAGCCTCGCGGAGCGCGGCGAGCGCCCCCAGCGCGAGGTGCATCCCGGCGTGGAGCTCGGCCTGGTAGCTGTGCACCATGAGCGGCTCGCGCTCCGGCGAGCCGCAGAAGTACATCGAGCCGCCCGTGGCGTAGTCGGCGATCTCGGAGGAGCGCCTCACGGCGTGCGGGCCCTCCCACCCGTACGCGGTCGCCGCGGCGTAGACGAGCGCGGGGTGCTGCGCCTCGAGCCCCTCCAGGTCGACGCCCAGGGGCCCCAGATCCGCGGGCGCGTGCGAGCCGAGCAGGAGGTCGGCGCCGCGCGCCAGGGCGGCGAGCCGCGAACGGTCGGCTTCGGAGCCCGGGTCGAGCGCGACGCTCTCCTTGCCGGCGTTGAGCGCGAGGTGGAGGCCCCCGCGATCGAGGAGCTCTGAGTCGATGAGGGAGGTATCGGGGTAGGGATCGGGACCGGGGAAGGGGCCGAGCCGGCGGAGGCGGCTCCCCGCGCGGGGCTCCGCCAGCACGACGCGCGCGCCGAGGTCGGAGAGGAGCCGGCCGGTG
>VYDC01000237.1 GCA_009843585.1 Chloroflexota bacterium
GGGTGCTACTCGCGCTGGACCCGGATCGCATCGGCGGCGCCGGATGCCTCGTGCACCCCCAGGCCGCCCGATCCGGGAGCGAAGCGCCACCAGAGGCGCATCGAGTCGCGCAGCGCAGCTACTTGCTCCGGTGCATGGTCATCGGGAAGGCAGCTGCCGAGGTGATCGTCGAGGACCAGCGCGCCGACCGTGTCTATCCCGGAGCGGACGGCCATCAGCTGCGTCACGATCTCCTCGCAGGCTCGATCGTCGTCGAGCATCCGCGTGATGCCGCGAATCTGCCCCTCGATGCGGCGCAGCCGCGCGCGCATCTGATCCGGGTGGACTCCCTCGGCCATGATCGATCCTTCGTCCGCCGTCAGCACCGGCCTGTGGCGGGGCCCGCGTGCACTCTCGTCCCGTCCGGTGCCCTGCTGGTTGACATACCCCCAAGGGGTATATACGATAGTAGGCGGCGGGCGAGCGCCTGTCAATTGCGCGGGTCGTCGCGACGACGGTCATGGCGGTGCGATGATCCGGTAGACTCAGTCGCGACGGCCCGAGCGCCCGCGCCACGGAAGGACAGACGATGGCCCATCCTGCCGACACGACCGACGACACGTTCGACCAGGATGTCGTGCAGAGCGATCTCCCGGTGCTGGTCGATTTCTGGGCGCCGTGGTGCGGGCCGTGCCGCATGGTGGCGCCGATCGTGGAGGAGCTCGCCGACGAGTACGACGGGCGCGTCAAGTTCGTGAAGCTCAACACCGATGAGAATCCCCGCATCGCGGGGCAGTACGGGATCCGGTCGATCCCCACGCTTCTCGTCTTCAAGGGCGGTCAGCCCGTGGGGCAGATCATCGGCTTCCGGCCGAAGAGCGATCTCGCCAAGCACCTCGAGGCGGCGCTGACCTAGGAGCCGCTGACACAGGAGGCCGGCTCCCTTACGTGAGCTCGCGGTCGGCGCGCGTCGTCTTGTCGATGCGCCGCCCCTGCTTCTCCTCGGCCCGTGCGAGAGCGCGGCCGCGCTCGGGGTGCGGATCCGGGAGCACGCCGTAGATGGCGCGGCCCTCGTGGTCTTCGGGAAGGTGCTCGGTGACCGGAAGACCTTCCGGCGTGCAGAAGAGCAGTCAGTGGCAGTACTTCCAGCGCTGCATCTCCTCACAGGGGCAGATCCACGTCGAGCTCTTCGCCTCTTCCGCCTTGTCTTCGTAGAAGTTGCACGGGCAGAGCGGCCGCCCGACCTCGTCGATGTGCTTCGCCAGTCCGATCACCAGGAACTCGGTGATCTCGCTCTGCGGGTGCAGGTAGCTCCCGCTCTTGCGGGCAAACGAGGTCACGAAGCGGGACATCTTCTCGATGTTGCGGGGATCGGCCTGTGCGCGATCGTCGTCCGTGACGTGATCGACCTCGTACGACCCGGCGTTGCCCGGTGCGGCGTCGTCGCTCACCCGCCGGTCCCCTCGTCGGCACGCCTTCTGCGACAGTATGTGGACGGCCGAGCGTGGGGCACAAGCGGGCGGATCGCGGCTGCGTGGGGGGTGCCGTGAGCGCCGTCGAAGGCGGTTCGTTCATCGACGACATCGACATCGCCGTCGTGGGAGGCGGACCGACCGGGCTCGCCGCCGGCCTCTACGCCGCGCGGGCGCGCCGTCGCACGGTGCTCTGGGAGCGGGGCGTGCTCGGCGGCCAGATCGCACTCACCTCGCTCGTCGAGAACTACCCCGGCTTCGCCGACGGCGTGATGGGGCCGGACCTCGTTATCGACATGCACCGACAGGCCGAGCGGTTCGGCCTGGAGACGGCCTACGGACGCGTCGACGGGCTGCGGCGCGAGCCGCCTTACTACGTGCTCACGACCTCCGACGGCGACGTGCGCGCGAAGGCGGTGATCGTCGCGGCCGGAGCGGATCCGGTGAAGCTCGGCGTGCCGGGCGAGGAGGCGCTCACCGGCCACGGGGTCTCCTATTGCGCGACCTGCGATGCGGCCTTCTTCTCCGGCGAGGTCGTCGCCGTCGTGGGCGGAGGCGACGCCGCCGTCGAGGAGGCCCTCTTCACGACGCGGTACGCCCGGCACGTCTACCTGGTCCACCGTCGGGAGAGGCTCCGCGCCTCGACGATCCTGCGGCAGCGCGCCCTCTCTCACGAGAAGATCGAGCCGATCTGGAGCACGGTCGGCGAGGAGATCGGCGGAGACTCCGCCGGTCAGGTCTCCTCGCTGGCGCTCCGCCACCTCCCGAGCGGGAGGCGGCGGCAGCTTCCCGTCGCCGGCGTCTTCATCTTCGTCGGGCACCGCCCGAGCACGGAGCTTCTGCGCGGGCTGGTGCCGCTGGACGGCGGCGGCCACGCTTACGTGAACCTCTGGATGGAGACCGAGCAGCCGGGCCTCTTCGCCGCCGGCGACGTGCGCATCGACTCGGCGCGCCAGCTCGCGACCGCGGCCGGCGACGGTGTGACGGCGGCCGTGCGGGCCGAGCACTACCTGCAGCAGCGCTTCGACTGACCCGCGCGACGGTCAGGACGGCGCGCCGGCAGGCCCACCGGGCCGTGCAGCAGCGTGCCTTCTCACCGCTTGCCCGGGAGGCCTGCTGCCGACCCTTAACTGCCCGTTAATCGGTCGTGCCGAGACTCGGAGGCGTTGGCAAGCGCGTGCACGGGGAGTGGTGAGAGGCGGGAGGAGACCTCAGATGACGGTGGTGCGAGGCCTCTGGCGGCTGGAGCGGGTACTCCTGCTCGTGCTGGTGGGCGGGGCGCTGTCGCTGGCCGCAGCCTGCGGCGACGACGAGGGAACGGCGACGACCGCGCGCGTCGAGACACTCGCCGGCGCCGTCAGCATTGACGGCTCGAGCACGGTCTTCCCGGTGTCCGAGGCGGTGTCCGAGGAGTTCAGCAAGCTCCACCGTGACGTGCGGGTGACCGTCGGCGTCTCCGGCACCGGCGGCGGCTTCCAGAAATTCTGCGCCGGGGAGACCGACATCTCCGACGCCTCGCGACCGATCAGGGACTCGGAGCGGGAGGCCTGCGCGGAGGCCGGGATCGACTTCATCGAGCTTCGCGTGGGCCTCGACGGGCTCGCCGTGGTCGCGAACCCGGACGCCGACTGGATGACCGACATCACGCTCGAGGAGCTCCACACCCTCTGGGGTCCCGAGGCCGAGGAGACGATCACGCGCTGGAACCAGGTCCGGGCGAGCTGGCCGGACGAGGAGATCACGCTCTTCGGCCCAGACGTCGACTCCGGGACGTTCGACTTCTTCACCGAGGAGGTGAACGGCGAGGCGAAGGCGTCGCGCGCCGACTACACCAACTCGGCGGACGACAACGTGCTCGTGATCGGCATCTCCGGCTCGACGGGCGCCTCGGGGTACTTCGGCTACGCGTACTACGTGGAGAACCGGGACAAGCTGCGCATAGTCCCGGTCGACGGCGTGATCCCCTCGGACGAGACGGTCGGCGACGGCAGCTACCCGCTCGCGCGACCCCTCTACATCTATGTGGCGACGCCGTCGCTCGCGAAGCCGCAGGTGCGCGAGTACGTGCGCTACTACCTGAGCGACGAGGGCATCCCGCTCGTCTCCGACGTGGGGTACACCAATATCCCGATGGACGAGCTCGAGAAGGCGCGCGCGACCCTCGAGGCAGCGATCGCGGGGGTGAGCTAGACCGGCCGGCCTGCTCCGGGACGGTCTCCTTCTGTGGGGCTGCGGCCGGGCCCGCGCCTACTCCCGGCTCGCCATCGGCGATGTCCCTGCGATAGCGTGTGCCTGCTCGGCGCGGCCGGCCGCGCCGGCGGACCGAGCGGAGGCGGGCGTGGTCGACTGGCGTGGATTCGGGACCGAGGAGTGGGGTGCCGCATCGTCGGCGCCGAGCCGCTCCGCGCGTGCGTCCGAACCGCCGCCGAAGGCTGACCCTGCACCCGCTTCCGACGACGATCCGGATCCGGCGGCGGCGGCGGCCCCTGCTTCGCCGGAGGAAGTCGGGGACGCGGAGGACACGGCGTCTCAGCCCGAGGAGAGCCGGGAGCCGGCGGCCGATACCGTCGCCGGGGCCCTGGTCACAGGCGACGAGGCGCAGTTCTTGCGGGAGCGTATCGAGCAGCTGGAGCGCTCCGTCGACCGGCTGGAACAGCTCGTGGGGCGGGCGCAGGAACTCCATCTCGCCGAGCAGCGCTCACACGACGAGACGCGGCATCAGCTCCAGGAGGCGCAGGCCCGGGTGATAGGCTTGCTCGAGGCTCCGCGGGAGGCCCCTCCGCAGCCGCCCCCCGAGACGCGGCCGGCG
>VYDC01000117.1:0-2829 GCA_009843585.1 Chloroflexota bacterium
CGGTTCGGCGGGGGCGAGCCGCGAGCGGGACGAGTGGCCAGGGCGCGTAGCGGGGGAGGCGGCTGAACGAGCATGAGCGCGGTGACCGACTTCGTCAGCAGCCCGCGAGGCAAGTGGGTCACGCTGCTGCTGTGGATCGCCGCCGCGGGAGTCCTCGTCTCGCAGCTGCCGCGGCTCGCCGACGTGACCGAGAACGAGGCGGCGCTCTTCCTGCCGGCCGGTGCCGAGTCGACGCGAGCCGTGGAGCTCGCCGCGGAGCGCTTCCCCGCCGCGGGGACGCCGGCGCTGGGCGTGATCCGCGAGGCGGGCGGGCTGGGCGAGGCGACGTGGGCCGCCGTCTCCGAGCTGGAGGTCCGGCTGGCGGGCCCCGACGCGCCCGGGAACATCGGTCGGGTCCTGGCGCCGCGGCCCGGCGAGGGCGCGGGGTCGGGCCTCGTCTCCCCGGACGGCACCACGCTCTACGTGCTCGTCGAGATAGCGGGTGAGCCGGCCGAGCCCCCGTTCGCCGATGCCGTCTCCTACATCCGGGAGCGCGCCGCGCTGGCGGAGCTCCCGGGCGTCGAGGTCGCGGTCGGCGGGCCCGGCGGCCTCATCGTCGACCTGGTCGGGGTCTTCGCCAACATCGACTCCCTCCTCCTCATCGTCACGGTGCTGCTCGTCCTCGTCCTGCTGGTCGCGATCTACCGCTCGCCGGTCGTGGCGCTGATCCCCCTGCTCGCCGTCGGCCTCGTCTTCCAGGTCGCCGGAGCCGTCGGCGCGGCCGTCGCGCAGCTCTTCGATCTGCCCGTGTCGGGGCAGACCACCGGCATCATGACCGTCGTCCTCTTCGGCACCGGCACGGACTACGTGCTCTTCGTCTCCGCGCGCTTCCGCGAGGAGCTGAGCCTTCACGCCGACAGGCACGAGGCGATGAGGCGCACGATGCGCGGCGTCGGCGGGGCGGTCGCCTCCGCCGGCGCGACCATCCTCATCGCCTCGGCCGTGCTGCTGCTCGCGACGCTCCGCTCCTACCAGTCGCTCGGTCCCGTGATCGCGATCGCGGTGGGGCTGATGATGCTCGCCGCGCTGACCCTGGTGCCGGCGCTCCTCACCGTCTGCGGCAGGCGCGCCTACTGGCCCCGCCAGCCGCGCCTCGCGCCCGGGGGAGCCGCGCGCGAGGGCGTCGAGCGGGCGTGGAGGCGCAGCATCTACGGCCGCATCGGCGCGCTGGTGCTGAGCAGGCCGCGGCTCACGCTCGCCGCGACCTCGGGCGCGCTCGCGCTCCTCGTCCTCGGCCTGCTCGCCTTCCGGCCCACCTACGACCAGCTGGAGAGCCTGCCCTCGAGCACCGAGTCGGTCCGGAGCTTCGAGCTGCTGCGCGGCGGCTTCCCCCCGGGAGAGCTCTCGCCCACGCGGGTCTACGTCTCGCTGCCCGCCGGCGAGCAGGTGCTCAGCCCGGAGCGGCTCGAGGCCGTGGACGCGCTCACCCTGCGCCTCGCCGCCCACCCGGCCGTCGCCGACGTCTCGGGGCCGAGCAGGCCGTTCGGCGCGGAGGGTCCCCGGGGCGGTCCGCCCGGCGCCTCGGCGCGGTTCCTCTCCCCCGACGGCGGCGCCGCGCGCCTGGAGGTCGTGCTGGCCGAGAACCCGTTCTCCGGGGCGGCCCTCGACGTCGTGCCGGAGCTGCGCGCCCTGGCCCGCGCCGCCGCGGAGGCGGCGGGACTGGACGCGGCGGAGGTGCTCGTCGGCGGCGACACCGCCGAGGCGGCCGACACCAGGAGCGCCGGCGACCGGGACTCGCTGGTCGTGCTGCCCCTGATCCTGCTCGCGATCGGGGTCGTGCTCGCGCTCCTGCTCCGCTCCGCCGTCGCGCCGCTCTACCTGGTCGCGACCATCGCCTTCACCTACCTCGCGACGCTCGGACTGGCGGTGCTCGTCTTCGTCCTGGTCTTCGACCACGCGGGCATCGGCCCGGCCGTCCCCTTCTTCCTCTTCGTCTTCCTCAACGCGCTCAGCGTCGACTACAACATCTACCTGATGTCGCGGATCCGCGAGGAGGCCCGCCGGGCGCCGCTCGACGAGGCGGTGGTCCGCGCCCTCTCGCGGACGGGCCCGGTCATCACCTCGGCCGGCCTCATCCTCGCCGGCACCTTCTCGGCGCTGATGACGCTGCCGCTCCAGGATCTCCTCCAGCTCGGCTTCGCCGTCGCCGTCGGGGTGCTCATCGACACCTTCATCACGCGCACGTTGATCGTGCCGGCCCTGGTCGCGCTCGTCGGTCGCTGGAACTGGTGGCCCTCGCGGCTCGCGGGGCCCGCGTGAGGCGCGCCTCCGGGTCGGGCCGGGGAGGTCCCTGATGCGCCGCGTGCTGCTCTACTCCGTCCTGCTGGTGCTGGGTCTGGGTCTCTCCCAGGCGCTGCCGACGCTCGCGGGAGGCGCGCACGACGCCGTCGCCACGGCCGTGCGCGTCCTTACGATGACCGGGCTCGCCTTCATCATGATCCACGTCGGCTTCGAGTTTCACATCGACAAGTCGAACCTGAACCAGTACGGCTGGGACTACGTCGTCGCCTTCACGGCCGCGACCTTCCCCTGGGTCTTCGTCACCGCCTACTTCATCTTCGGCATGCTGCCCCCCGAGTACTGGGCGGACCTCGACGCCCTCAAGGAGACGCTCCTGGCCGGGCGGTTCGCGGCCCCGACCTCCGCGGGCGTGCTCTTCAGCATGCTGGCCGGCGCCGGCCTCGGCGCGACCTGGCTCTTTCGCAAGGCGCGCATCCTCGCGATCTTCGACGATCTCGACACGGTCCTACTGATGATCCCGCTGAAGATCCTTCTGGAGGGCATCGCCTG
>VYDC01000117.1:2839-4221 GCA_009843585.1 Chloroflexota bacterium
AGCTCGGGCTGGTCGTGGTGGTGATGGCGTCGATGCTGGCGGCGGCCTACCTCTGGCTCCACCGCATCACCCTCCCCGTCACGTGGCCGTGGGTGCTGCTGTACGGCGGCGCCATCGTGGCCTTCACCGAGGCGCTGCACGCCGCGAGCTCCGTCTTCGATCCGTCGGTCCCGATCCACATCGAGGTGCTCCTGCCGGCCTTCGTGCTGGGCTGCGTGGCGCGGCGCCGCCCCCGGGACGGCGCCGGGGGTGCCGCCGCGGCCGAGAGGGACCTGCACGAGGTGCTCGAGCGGCCGGGCGAGCGGCGGGCGGCGCTGTGGGTCTCGGCCGGCTTCATGCTGGTGGTCGGGATGAGCATGCCCCAGATCCTGGGCGGCGCCGACGCGCAGCACCCGGAGCCGACCCCTGCGTCGCTGCACGCCGCGGGGCCCGGCAGCGTCGTCGACGACCCGACCCTCCTCGGCGGCGAGGAGGAGGGGAAGTTCACCGCCACCGTCACCGGGAGTCAGCCGAGCATGGGGTGGGGCGCGATCGCCGTGCACGTGCTGGTGCTCTCGGTCATCAGCAACGTCGGCAAGATGTTCCCCGCCTTCTGCTACCGCCGGGAGGCGCACTGGCGGCACCGCCTGGCGCTCGCCATCGGCATGTGGCCGCGGGGCGAGGTGGGAGCGGGCGTGCTCGTGCTGAGCATCAGCTACGGGATCGGCGGACCCGTCGTCACCGCCGCCATGCTCTCGCTGGCGCTCAACCTCGTGCTGACCGGCGTGTTCATACTGATCGTCAAGCGACTCATCGACGGCGTGCCGGAGGCGCCGGAGGCGGCGGTCGAGGGGGGCGCGCGGCCGGGTGAGTCCGGGGCGCACGCCTCGCGGTGGCGCGCGGTGAGCAGGATGGGGGCCTCGCGGTGAGTCGGGCGCGAGCGGCGGCTCGTGCTCGCCGCCGAGCGGGACGACACGGACCGAGCGGAGGGAGCGCAGTGCCGACATCAGACGAGCTGGAGGGCGGGGCGGAGCTGTTCGTGAAAGCGCTGGGAGAGCTGATGCAGGACTGGGTCGGGTCGGGCGATCAGCGACCGCTCCGCCTGCTGGCCGAGATGCCCGCGAGCATAGGCCATCCAGAAGAGGCGAGAACCCTCGCCGAGGCATCGGAGAGAGCCTACGGGCGCTGGCTCCTCTCCCGGCTCCAGTCGCGGCTCGGGTTGCCGGAGAGCCACGGGGATCTGGCCGCCGGCCCTCCTCGCGAGGAGGCGTTTCCCGCCCCGAGGTCGGCACGGTGAGCTACGTGGACGCGCCGCGTCCGGGCGTTCCCGCCCACGCCCCGGGGCGCTCCCTCCGCCGTCTCGCCGTCCCGGCCGGAGGGGCGGGCACGCAACCGGGAGATGG
>VYDC01000269.1:0-589 GCA_009843585.1 Chloroflexota bacterium
GTCCGTACCCGGAGCTCGCCCGCGCCCGAGACGCCGAGGGCCACCCCCTCGACGATGCGCGCGCCGGGGCCGGCGGCCGGGACCTGGAGCCGCACCCGCCGCCCCAGCGTCAGCAGCCGGCGCCGCCACGCTGAGGCGAGGGCCGCCGGCTCCTCGGCGGCCTGGCGCCACCTCTCGCCGAGCCCCGACGACAGCGCCGCGAGCATCTCCTCCGGGGAGAGCGGCCTCCCCCCCGCCTCGGCGACGCCGACGGCCGAGCCCGAGAGCTCCGGGGGGAGGGCCTCCGCGCTCGTCAGGTTCACGCCGACCCCGAGCAGCGCGTCGACGCGGCCCCCGGGCGCCGGCACCGCCTCGGCGAGGACGCCGGCGACCTTGCGGGCGCCGCCCCCGGGCTCGTCGGGGGCTTCGACGACGACGTCGTTCGGCCAGGTGTAGGAGGGGTCGAGCCCCGCTGCGAGCCGCAGCGCGTCGCCGACCGCGAGGGCCCCGGCGATGGTGGCGCGGGCGGCCTGATCCGCCGAGCCGCAGAGATGGTAGGTCACGAGCAGGCCGGAGCCGGCCGGCGACTCCCAGCGGCGGCCGTGCCGGC
>VYDC01000269.1:599-3368 GCA_009843585.1 Chloroflexota bacterium
GCGGGCGCCCTCCCCCCCCCCCCCCCACCTTGGTCCGGCCCCCCCCCGCCCGGACCCGGCCGGCGACCCCCCGCGGGGGCGGGGCCGCCCGCGACCCGCCTCCTGCTCGCCGGCGACGTAGGCGGAGCCGCAGGAGGCGAGCCCCTCGCTCGCGGCGGCGGCGCGGGCGTCGTCCATCGTCGAGCCGGTGCGCGCGCGGAAGCGCACCCGGGCCCCGACCGCGCCGACCGCGCCGACCGCGCCGCGGCCCGCGAGCAGCGCCCGGTAGCGGCCCTCGTCGAACGCCGGCATCAGCCCGCGCCCCGCGGCCCCGGCGCCCGGGCCCGCGCCGCGGCTGCGGGCGCCGCATAGAGAGAGGCGCGCCGGCCATCGGCCGACGCGCCTCGCGTGTTTCGCACCGGACCCGGGCCTAGCCCGGATGCACCTCCTCAGAGATGCCGGGGAAGTGCCCGCGGTCCGGGCGACATTGTCTATCACTCATACGAGGCATCACCTCCTTTCCTGCCGGCGACGATAGCGGCGGCGCCTCACGGCCGTCAATCGAAACGGCGCAGCGGGATGCTCATTTGCGGCGCAGCAGCGCGGGGCGGCGGGCAGGTCAGCCGAGCGTGGCGCGCACGGCGGCCTCGACGGCTCCGGCGACGTGATCCACCTCGGAGGCGTTCGCCCCCAGCGGCGGCGCGAGCACGATCTCGTCGCCGACGAAGCGGGTGATCACCGATCCCTCCTCGCGCATGTGGCGCGCGACGCGCCCGCCGACCCCCTCGGCGGCGTCGAAGCGCTCGCCGCTCTCCGGATCGCGCACCAGCGAGAGCCCGGCGATGAGGCCGAGCTGCCGGATGTTCGCGACGTGCGGGTGCTCCCCGAGCGCCGAGCGGAGCGCCTCGCCCATGCGGTCGCCCATCACCCGGGCGTTCTCGACCAGGTGCTCCTCCTCGAGGATGCGCAGGTTGCGGAGCGCCACCGCGGCCGCGGTCGGATGCGCGCTGTTCGTGTAGGCGTGCATGAAGCGCGCGTCGGGCGGGAGGTCGTGCAGCGCCTCCGTGATGGGGGCCGAGAGCACGACCGCTCCCATCGGCACGTAGCCCGAGGTGATCGCCTTCGCGACGGAGAGGATGTCCGGTTGGACGCCCCAGCGCTCCAGGGCGAACCAGTGCCCGGTGCGGCCGAAGCCGGTGATGACCTCGTCGGAGACGAGCAGCACCTCGTGGCGGTCGCAGATCTCGCGCAGCCGGGGGAAGTAGTCGTCGGAGGGGGTCCAGACGCCCCCCGCCCCCTTCACCGGCTCGGCGATCACGCAGGCGACGGTCTCGGCGCCGGCGCGCTCGATGGCGTCCTCGACCCCGCACGCGCACTCCCCGTCCGCGCCGGCCCCGCAGTCGCACTCCTGGTTCTCGGGGGGCGTCGCGCGGACGACGTCGTCGGGGAGGGGCCCGAAGTACTTCCAGAAGGCCGGGAGCCCGGTCATGGCGGAGGTGGCGAGCGTCCCGCCGTGGTAGGCGCGCTCGCGCGCCACCACCTTCACCTTCCCGGGGCGCCCCATCAGGTTCCAGTAGAAGCGCGCCGTCTTGAAGGCCGCCTCGTTGGACTCGGACCCCGAGTTGGTGAAGTAGACGCCCTCCATGCCCTCGTAGGCGAGCCCGGCCACGATGCGCGCGAGCTCGATGGCGGGGACGTTGGAGAAGCCGGTGTAGTTGTTGGTGAAGGCCACGCGGCGCATCTGCTCGCTCGCGGCCTCGGCGAGCTCCGCGCGGCCGTGCCCGACCGCGACGTTCCAGAGCGAGGAGAGCCCGTCGATGTAGCGGCGGCCGCGGACGTCGGTCAGCCAGACGCCCTCGCCGGAGGCGAAGATCACCGGGTCCTCGTGATCGGGCGCGTAGTACTGCGGGTGCAGGAGGTGGCCGAGGTCGTCCGCCACCAGGCGCGCGATCGCCGCCTCGCCCAGCCGCCGTCCCGTCCCGGTCGTGCTCACTGCATCCCCCTTCCCGCCCGGCCATCCCCGGCCGGGCGGCGTGCCCCGGAGCCGAAGCGCTCCGCCACCAGCTCGCCGGCGACCCCGCGCTCGTCCCAGGGGTGCTCGCCGTCCGCTCGCTCGATGCTGCGCTCGTGCCCCTTGCCCGAGAGCACCACCACGTCGCCCGGACGGGCGAGGTCGAGCGCGCGAGCTATCGCCTCGCGGCGGTCGGGGACCCGCTCGAAGGTCGCCCCCTCGACGCCGCCGGCGCCCCGCATCGCCGATGCTATCGCCTCCAGTATCGCGGCGGGCTCCTCCGAGCGCGGATCCTCCTCGGTGAGCACGGAGTAGTCGGCGAGCTCGGCAGCGGCGCGCCCCATGCCGGCGCGCCGCTCCACGCCGCGCTCGCCGGCGCAGCCGAAGACCGCGATCAGGCGCCCCGCCGCCTGAGTGCGGAGCGTCGCGAGCAGCTGGCGGAGCGCCGCCTCCGTGTGCGCGTAGTCCACGACCACCTCGACCGGCGAGTCGGCGACACGCTCCATGCGCCCGGGGACGCCGGGGGAGGCGGCCACGCCGGCCGCCGCCCGCGCGGGGTCGAGGTCGAGCGCGTGCGCGACCGCCAGGGCGGCGAGGGCGTTCTGCAGGTTGGCGTGGCCGGGGAGCGGGGCCCGGGCGTCGAGGGCCGCCGCGCCGGGCCCCGGCCCCTGAAGCGCGAGGCGGAAGCGCGAGCCGGCGCGCCCCCGCTCGACCGCCTCGGCGCGCACCGGGGCCTCCCGGGCGCCGGGTCCGCCCTCCACCGCGTAGCGCAGCACGCG
>VYDC01000269.1:3378-4220 GCA_009843585.1 Chloroflexota bacterium
CCGCCTCCGGCGCGTCGGCGTTGAGCACCGCCCGCCCGTCCGCGGGGAGGGCCTCGAAGAGCCTCGCCTTCGCGGCGTGGTAGGCCTCCGTGCTGCCGTGGAAGTCGAGATGGTCGAGGCCGAGCGTGGTGATCACGCCGACTGCGGGGCTCGTCCCGTCGAGGCGGTGCTGCGCCAGGCCGTGGGAGCTCGCCTCGAGGACGGCGTGCGTGCAGCCCGCGTCGACCATCTCCGCGAGCAGCCGCTGGAGGTCGGGCGCCTCCGGCGTGGTGAGGCGCGAGAGCGGCGGCCGGGCCTCTCCGGCCACGCGCGACTCCAC
The DNA here is from genome assembly GCA_009843585.1 of Chloroflexota bacterium. Taxonomy (GTDB): domain Bacteria; phylum Chloroflexota; class Dehalococcoidia; order UBA2979; family UBA2979; genus VYDC01. Next base: position 3,698 of record VYDC01000269.1, read on the forward strand.
CGTCGAGAGGAGCCCCGCCGCCAGGCCGTTCCCCTCGATGGCGGCCAGCGCGAGGAAGGCCGTCGTCGACTTCCCGTCGGTCCCCGTCACGCCGACGACGGTGAGGCGGCTCGCGGGATAGCCCTCGTGGGCCGCCGCCACGGCCGCCAGGGCCGAGCGCCCGTCCGGGACCTCGACGACCGGCACGCCCGCAGGGAGCAGCGCCGCGCCGCGGCCCCGCTCGGCGACGATCGCCGCCGCCCCGGAGCGCGCCGCCTGCAGGGCGTGGTCGTGGCCGTCGGCGTGCTGGCCGCGCAGGCAGACGAAGAGGTCGCCGGGCTCGACCCGCCGGGAGTCGTAGCGCACGGCGCCCACGCGGGCCGGCAGCTCCGGGCCGTCGAGGCGGCGCGCCTCGGTCGGGAGGCCGTCCCGCCACTCGCCCCGCGACTCCGGCGCCACGCACCCTCCCGCCGCCGCGCCGCCATCGTAGCGGAGGCTCGCGGCGCGGGCGCGGGCGTACACTCGCCCGGGGCCCGTCCCGGGG
>VYDC01000187.1 GCA_009843585.1 Chloroflexota bacterium
CCGTTTCCCCCGCGGCCGCCGTTGCCGCCGCGGCCGCCCCGGCGGCCCGAGCCGAATCCGCTGTAGCCGCCGAAGGAGGATGAGCGCGAGGGGATCTCGTCCTCGTCGAGGAGATCCTCACCCTGCGAGGCGCCGCGCCCGGCGAGCACCGGCTCCGCGCCCCCGTCGGCCTCCTCGTCGGCGAGTCCGACCCGGTCCGGGTCTTCGCCGGGCTGGACGCGGGCGAGGTTGATGCGCCCGAGGTTGTCGATCTCGACGACCTTCACCGTGATCACGTCGCCCATGCTCACGACGTCCTCAACGCGGTTCACGCGGCCCGGCGCGAGCTCGGAGATGTGCACCAGCCCGTCCTTGCCGGGGAGTATCTCGACGAAGGCGCCGAAGTTGAGGATGCGGACACCGGGCCCTCGTAGACCTCGCCGACCTCGACCTCCTTGGTGAGGCCCTGGATGCGCTTGAGCGCCTCTGCGACGCCATCCTGCGAGCCCGCGACGAAGACGGTGCCGTCGGCCTCGACCGAGATCGAGGCGCCGGTCTCCTCCTCCATGCCGCGGATGACCTTGCCGCCCGGGCCGATCACGGCGCCGATCTTCTCGGGATCGATCTGCACGCTCCGGATCGCCGGTGCGTAGGGCGACATCTCGCCGCGCGGCTCCGAGATGGCCCCGCCCATCACCTCGAGGATCTCGAGGCGCGCCGAGCGCGCTCGCTCGAAGACGCGGTGCAGGAAGTCGTCGGGGAGCCGCTGAAGCTTGATGTCGAGCTGCACGGCGGTGATGCCGTGCGCGGTGCCGGCGACCTTGAAGTCCATGTCGCCGAAGGCGTCCTCGATGCCGGCAATGTCGGTGAGGATGCGGTAGTCGCTGCCGTCCGGAGTCGACACCAGCCCCATCGCGATGCCGGCGACCGGAGCCGCGATGGGGACGCCCGCGTCCATCAGCGCCAGCGTCGAGCCGCAGACCGAGGCCTGCGAGGTGGAGCCGTTGGAGGCGAGCACGTCGGAAACGACGCGGATCGTGTACGGGAAGTCCTCCTGCGAGGGGAGCACCGGCTCGATCGCCCGCTCGGCGAGCGCGCCGTGGCCGATCTCGCGCCGCCCGGGCGAGCGCAGCGGCCGCGCCTCCCCGACCGAGAACGGCGGGAAATTGTAGTGGTGGAGATAACTCTTGTGCTCCACCGGGGCGATGGTGTCGAGCCGCTGCTTGTCGCCGGGAGAGCCGAGCGTCGCCACCGAGAGCACCTGCGTCTCGCCCCGGCTGAAGAGCCCGCTCCCGTGCGCACGCGGGAGCACGCCGACCCTCGACGTGAGCGTGCGGATCTCGTCCTCCGGGCGGTCGTCGGCGCGCCGGTTCTCCCGCAGCACGCGCGCCCTCACGAACTCCTTGAGCGCCGCCTCGGTCGCCGCGCGGACGACGCGAGCGTCGTAGCCGGACTCCTCCTGGCCGAGCGCCTCGAAAACGTCCTGGCCGAGCGCGTCGATGCCACGCCAGCCCTCCGCCTTCACCGCGTCGAGCAGCTCCTGATCGCGGCCGGCGAGCGCCTCGCGTACCGCCCGGGCGAGCTCCTCGTCGCCCGGCTCGGGGTCAAACGGCGCCTTCTCCGCGCCAACGGCCGCGACGACCTCAGCCTGCAGCGCGTTGAGCTCGCGAACCGCCTCCATCCCGAAGTCGATCGCCTCGATGAGATCGTCCTCCGGGACCTCGCTCGCGCCCGCCTCCAGCATCACGACCGAGGCGTCGGTGCCGGCGACCGTGAGATCGAGGTCCGACTCCTCCAGCTCCTGGTAGGTCGGGAAGAGAACGAACTCCCCGTCGACCCGTCCGATGCGGACGGAGGAGACGGGGCCCTCGAAGGGGACGCTGGACGCCGTCAGCACGGTCGAGGCGCCGGTCGTGGCGAGCGCGTCGGCGGGATTCTCCCGATCGGCGGAGAGCACGGTACAGACGAGGTGGATCTCCCGGCGGTAGCCCTTGGGGAAGAGCGGCCGGATCGGCCGGTCGGTCATGCGCGCGGCGAGCGTCGCGTCCGTGCCCGGGCGCCCCTCGCGGCGGAAGAAAGAGCCGGGGATCTTGCCGATCGCGTACATCCGCTCCTCGAAGTCGACGGTGAGCGGGAAAAAGTCGATGCCTGGACGGGGTTCCCCGTCGGCGAGCGTGACGAGCAGGATGGTGTCGCCGAGACGGATGGTGCAGGAGGCCGTCGCCTGCTGCGCCAGGAGCCCGGTCTCGATCTCGATGCGCTTCCCCGCGACCTCGCGGGCGAAGCTACGTGGTTCAGTGGTCACTCTGTTTCTACCTTCCTCGATCTTCCTGTATCTCTCTTCGTACGTTGTGGTGACGGTCGTGCGGGCCGGAGCGCCGCTGCAGGCACGGGCCGGAGCGGCGAGGCGCGCAGGAGCGGGCGCGGCGTCCGGGCGCGGGGGTGATGCGTCGGCTCGAGCCGGCGGGGGCCGGCCGGATCGGGCGCAGCGGTCTCCCGCGCCCCTCTGCGTGCTGGTGTGATGTGCTGGCTCTTCCCTCGACCCTCGTGCTCGGCCGGTCCGTCCCCCGGACCTCAGGCGGAGCGGTGGCGCCGGGGCCCCTCCCCGGCCGTGCGGGCGGGGCGGCCGCCCCGCGCTGCGTCGGGCGGCGCCTAGCGGCGCAGTCCCAGCCGAGCGAGGATCGCGTGATAGCGATCCACGTCGACGTTGCTCAGATAGCGAAGCTGACGGCGGCGGCGGCCCACGAGCTTCAGCAGGCCGCGGCGGGTCGCGAAGTCGTGCCTGTGCTCGCGGAGGTGCTCCGTCAGGTGCCTGATGCGGTCGGTCAGAAGCGCTATCTGGACCTCGGGCGCCCCTGTGTCCCCCGGGCGGCGCGCGAACTCGTCGACGATCTCCTGCCTGCTCTCGGCTGCCGGCATCGACCCTCCGCCGCCCGTCCGGCGGCTGCTCCGAGCCCGCATCGTGTCTGCCGGGAATGGCGCCCCAGGCGGGCGGACGGAGAAACCGTAGCACGGCGCTCCGGGGGCAGCAATGAGAACGCCGCCCCTCGAGCCGCGCACGGTCAGCCGGCCGGCTACCGGCCCGCCCGCTCGGACTGACCCGCCGGCGCCAGACCCGGACCTCGCTCGGACCGCTGGCGGGTGCGGCCGAGCAGGGAGCTGAACGACGGATAGCCCCGGCGCTGGAGCCAGATCGCGATCGCAAAGGCCGGCGCGCAGACGAGCAGGCCCGCCAGCCCGTCGAAGAGGAAATGGTTGCCCGTGACCACCACCGAAATCGACTGCAGGACGAAGACGAGCGCGACGCCCGCCCGGGCCCAGGGGTTGCGCGTCGCCATCCACACGGTCACGGCGAGCAGCGCCGCCCACCCGACGTGCAGAGAGGGCACCGCCGCGTAGGGGTTGACGAAGGGCTGGGTCGACTGCGCCTGGTAGGAGAGGCTCGAGTAGACCTGCAGCGTGTCGACGAAGCCCCACTCGGGGAAGAAGCGCGGCGGAGCGACGGGGAAGCTCCAGTAAACGATGAGCGCGAAGCCGCCCGAGATCAGGCAGGCGTCGCGCAGGAGCGTGTAGTGCGCGCGGCTGGTCGCGAAGAGCACCAGCCCCACCGCGATGATGAGCGGGAAGTCGAGCCAGAAATAGACGAAGTTGAAGAAGAGGACGGCGGCCTCGCTCTGGAGCGTCCACTCCTGCAGGCTCGGCTCGACGAAGAGGCCGAGCGCGGCCTGCCAGTCGACGATCATCCGCGCGTGCGCGAAGGCATCGGCCGCACGGTCGACCACCGCGCCACGCACCAAGAAGTAGAAGAGGAAGGCGGCCGCGGCGAGGCCGATCTCCGAGAGGTCGGCCCAAGCGACGCCCGCGCTGCGTGTGGCGGTAACGCGCGAGAGATAGCGGGCGAGGTGGTCGCGCATGGACCGCGCATGATACCAGCGTGGCGCGTCGACCCGGGCACGCCGGGCACCTATGCTCGGCCGCCCGCCCGAACCCGAACCGCGGGCGGCGCCGGAACGGAGGAGACGGTGGATCTGACAGCTGCGAGCGGGTCAGTCCTCGACCAGCGGGCCGAGAGCTACGTCGTGACCGTGCAGGAGGGGAGCCGCCGGCTCTCCGGCGCGGCGGCACAGGTCAACGCGCGCTCCGGCGGCGTCATCGCACAGATGCGCCGCGACGGCCTGCTGCGCGGGAAGAGCGGCGAGATCACGGTGC
>VYDC01000247.1 GCA_009843585.1 Chloroflexota bacterium
TCCGCTCAAACCTGTCCTTCGCCATCCCTCAGTCTCCCTCGTCCGCTCCCGACGATTCCCTATCCGGCCCGCCGGGTGTTGCTCCGGGCGCGGCCGCCGATCTCCTCGGCCAGCTGCTCCGGCACCCGCTCGTAGTGGTCGAACTGCATCGAGTAGGTCGCCCGCCCCTGCGTCATCGACCGCAGGTCGGTCGAGTAGCCGAAGGTCTCGGCGAGCGGCACCATCGTCCGCACGATCTGCGTGTTGGCGCGCGCCTCCGACCCCTGCACGGCGCCGCGACGGCCCGTGATGTTCCCCATGACGTCGCCGAGATGCTCCTCCGGCGTGACGACGTCGAGGCGCATCACCGGCTCGAGCAGGACGGGCGCGCCCTTCTGCAGGGCAGAGCGCAGCCCCAGCGAGCCCGCCGTCTCGAAGGCCACCTCCGACGAGTCGACCGCGTGGTAGGCGCCGTCGGTCAGGGCGACGTGCACGTCGACCACGGGGTAGCCCGCCTTCGGCCCGGAGGTCAGCGCGTTCTCGACGCCGCGGCGCACCGCCGGGATGTACTCCCGCGGGATGGCGCCTCCCACGATGCGATCCTCGAAGCGGAAGCCCGAGCCGGCCTCCTGAGGCGTAACCTCGAGCGTGCAGACTCCGTACTGCCCGCGGCCCCCGGTCTGGCGCACGAAGCGACCCTCTGCGGTGGCGGGGCGGGTGATCGTCTCGCGGTAGGCGACCTGCGGGCGGCCGACGCTCGCGCCGACGCGGAACTCGCGCCGCATGCGGTCGACGATCACCTCAAGGTGGAGCTCACCCATCCCGGAGATCACGGTCTGCCCGGTCTCCTCGTCCAGCCGGACGCGGAAGGTCGGATCCTCCTCGGCAAGCCGCTGGAGCGCGTCCCCCATCCGCTGCTGGTCCTCGCGCGTCTTGGGCTCGATCGCCACCGAGATCACCGGGTCCGGGAAGCGGATCGCCTCGAGCAGCATCGGCCGCTCGCGGTCGCAGATGGTGTCGCCGGTGAAGGTCTCCTTGAGACCGATGGCGGCGGCGATGTCGCCGGGATGGACCTCGGTGACCTCCTCGCGCGAGTTCGCGTGCATCTTCATGATGCGGCCGAAGCGCTCGCGGCGGGCGCGCGTGGCGTTCAGCACCTGATCGCCCGAGCGCACCACGCCCGAGTAGACGCGGAAGAAGACGAGCCGGCCGACGAAGGGATCGGAGACCACCTTGAAGGCGAGCGCCGTCAGTGCCTCGTCCGGATCGGGCGGGCGCTCCTCCGACCTCTCCGGGTCGTCGACGTGGTGCGCCCGGACCGGGGGCACGTCGAGCGGCGACGGGAGGAAGTCGATCACCGCGTCGAGCAGCGGCTGCACGCCCTTGTCGCGCAGCGCCGCGCCGCAGAGCACCGGCGCCACGGCGGTCGAGAGCGTCGCGCGCCGGATAGCCTTGCGCAGCTCGACGCTCCCGATCTCGTGCCCCTCGATGAAGGAGACCATGAGCTGGTCGTCGTTCTCGGCGATGCGCTCGATCATCACCTCGCGCGCGGCCTCTGCGCGGGCCCGGTACTCCGGCGGGATCGGCTCCGTCGTGACATCGGTGCCGCGCTCGCCCGAGAAGCCGTAGGCGACCATCTCGATGAGGTCGATCACGCCCCGGTGATCGGCCTCGACCCCCCAGGGGATCTGAAGCGGGATGGGCGTCGCGGCCAGGCGATCGACGATCATCTGCACGCAGTTCTCGAAGTCGGCGCCGACGCGGTCCATCTTGTTCACGAAACAGATGCGCGGCACGCGGTAGCGATCCGCCTGACGCCACACCGTCTCCGACTGCGGCTCCACGCCCGCGACGCCGTCGAAGACGACCACGCCGCCGTCGAGCACCCGCAGCGAGCGCTCCACCTCCACCGTGAAGTCGACGTGGCCGGGGGTGTCGATGATGTTGACCTCGTGCTCGGCCCACGCGGCGGAGGTCGCCGCCGAGGTGATCGTGATCCCGCGCTCGCGCTCCTGCTCCATCCAGTCCATGACGGCGGTGCCCTCGTGCGTCTCGCCGATGCGGTGGGTCCGGCCGGTGTAGAAGAGCACGCGCTCGGTCACGGTCGTCTTGCCCGCGTCGATGTGCGCGATGATGCCGATGTTGCGCACGCGATCGAGCGGTGTGGTGCGGGACATCTCGCGCGTCTTCCTCGACGCCTGATAGCCGCCGCCCCCACCTGGTGGGGCGGGGGCGGGGTGCAGGCGGCTGCTACCAGCGATAGTGAACAAAGGCTCGGTTCGCCTCCGCCATTCGGTGGACCTCTTCCTTGCGTCGCACGGCGGCGCCGGCATTGTTGGCAGCGTCGAGCAGTTCGGCGGCGAGCTTCTCAGCCATCGACCGCCCGGCGCGGCGGCGGGCGCCGTCGACGAGCCAGCGCAGGGAGAGGCTGAGCCGGCGGTCGGGGCGGACATCGACCGGCACCTGGTAGGTCGCTCCCCCGACGCGGCGCGGCTTGACCTCGATCACAGGGCTGGCGTTGCGGACCGCCTGCTCGAAGATGTCGACGCCACGGCGCCCGGTCTGCGTCTCCACGGTGTCGAAGGCCGAGTAGACGATGCGCTCGGCGAGGCTCTTCTTCCCGCTGTACATGATCCGGTGCGTCAGCCGCGTGACGAGCGTGGACTGATAGCGCGGATCGGGCGAGACATGGCGCCGGGGAGAGCGGTTGCGCCTCGCCATCGCGCTAGCCCTTCCGGGTGCCGTACTTGCTGCGGCTGCGCTTTCGATCGCTGACGCCCTGCGAGTCGAGGGCGCCGCGGATGATGTGGTAGCGGACGCCGGGCAGATCCTTGACGCGCCCCCCGCGGACCAGCACGACGGAGTGCTCCTGCAGCGTGTGACCCTCGCCCGGGATGTAGGCCGTGACCTCGATGCCGTTGGTGAGCCGGACGCGCGCAACCTTCCGGAGCGCCGAGTTCGGCTTCTTCGGCGTGACCGTCCGCACCTGGGTGCAGACGCCGCGCTTCTGCGGCGAGCCTCGCCCCTCGCGGTTAACGCGGTTACGGAGCGTGTTCAGCCGGTAGCGCAGCGCGGGCGCCTTCATCTTGCGGCCCGTGGAGGTCCGCCCCTTGCGTACCAACTGGTTGATGGTCGGCACCGCGCCTCCCGGCACTCACCCCACGCCGGCTCGGCGGCCGCCCGCCGCCGGCCTCGTCCCTCATCACCGCGCTGTTTCGGGCATCAAGAACGGCCGAGTGGCGAAGCGGGGAGCCAGCCGCGACGCCCCTTCCGGGGGTTGCCGTCGCCGGTCCTCGCCGCTCCACGGCCAAACGGCCGCTCCGCAATACATCCGCGATGAGCGCGACCACCGATGCTAGGGCTCGCCCCGTGCAGTGTCAATGCGCGGGGCGCCTCTCGGGCTGCGCGGACGAGGCTCGCCGGGTGGGGCCCGGAGCGGGCTCGTCGCGAGCGGCATCGGGGCTGCCGTCCCGCAGGAACACGACATACGGCGATGCACCCCGGCCGCCGCCACCGAAGCGGGACGGCCGCCGAGAGGCGCCGACCTCCGGGAGGAGCGAGACCGGAGGCTCAGCGCCTCAGGATCACGCGACGAAAGGACTCGCGGAACGGGGGATCGACCTCCTGCTCGCCGGCCGAAGCGCCGGCCGCGGCGGCCTGACGCCGCTGCTCGCGGGCGCGCTCGCGCCACAGCCGCATCAGGTCCTGGACCGATCGCCCACCCATCTGCGAGCTGTGCGCGAGCACGGCGCGCACCTTCGTCCTGAGGACCGGCTCGATGTCGACGTGGAAGTCGGGTGCGTCGCTCCCGACGAGCAGGAGCACGGCCGGCCGGTGGGGCTCGAGCTCCTCCTCCTTGTGGTGCGGGTAGTAGAGGTGATCGTCCGCCGCCGGGTAGATCGCGTCGTAGGTCGCGCGCCCGACGCGCCGGTGATCGCGGTGGTTGAAGCCGGGACGGAAGCCGTCCCAGGTGACGACGAGCTCCGGACGGCGGATGCGGACCTGACGGACGACGAGGCCGCGGAGCTCGTCGTCGTTGCGCAGAGCGCCGTCCGGGAAACCGAGGAAGACCGGCTCGCGGGCTCCGAGGATCGCGGCGGCCCGGCGCTGTTCCTCCTCGCGTACGCCGGCGAGGTACTGCGGCGTGACCCGGGGATCTTTGGTGCCTTTGTTGCCGCTCGTCGCAACGACAATGTCGACCTCCCACCCCTGCCGTGTGAGCGTCGCAACCGTCCCGCCGCAGGCGAACTCGCTGTCGTCGGGGTGCGCCATCACCACCATGGCGCGCGCTGGCCCGCGAGCAGCGAGCGCGGCGAAGAGATCGGGCGCCTCGGCGAGTGGTGCAGCGGCGACCACGGGCTCAGCAGCCCCCGGCAGCCGCCGGTCGCGCGTGCTCCCGCATCAGCTCCGCGTAGAGCGCGGCGAGCTCCCTGGCGACGGCGCCCCAGGCGTAGCGGCGCATCGAGCGCGAGGCCGCCTCCCCCATCGAGCGGCGGAGGGGCTCGTTGCGGAGCAGCAGCTCGATGCGCTCGGCGAAGGGCTCGGGACAGTGCCAGGGGACGAGGTAGCCGGTGCGCCCGTCCTCGATGGTCGTCTGGAGTCCGCCGACGCGCGAGGCGACCACCGGCACGCCGGTCGCCATCGCCTCGACGGCAGCCAGGCCGAACGACTCGTAGAGGGACGGCACGGCGACCACGTCGGCTGAGGCGTAGTAGAGGGGGAGGCGCTCGTGCGGAACCGATCCCATGAAGCGCACGGCGCCGCCCACCCCGAGCTCCGCCGCGAGCGCCTGCAGCCGGCCCACCTCCTCCGAAGCCTGCTCCACTCCACCCGCGATCAGGAGCTCGACGCCGGACACGCCCCCCGGCCGCCGGAGCTGCGCGACGGCACGAACCAGGATGTCGAGTCCCTTCAGGGGCTGGATGCGGCAGACCGCGAGCACGAGACGCGACGTCTGGGGCAGGCCGAGCTCCGCGCGGGCCCGCTGCGCCTCCCGCCGGCGGAAGCGGCCGAGGTCGACGCCCAGGGGGACGACGCGCGTACGGCCGGGCGCGACGCCGTAGATGCGGCGCAGCAGCCCCACTTCGTGCTCGGTCGCCACCACGATGCGGTCGGCGGCGTGCACGAGACGCCGCTCCGAGACGAGCCTCACGGACGGCTCGTGCTGCGCGGCGAGCGCGCGCCGCTTCACCTCGCCGAGGGTGTGGAACATCGCGATGTGCGGCACCCGCCAGCGCTCGGCGAGGTGCTCCGCGGCGAGCGCGGAGAGCCAGTAGTGCGCGTGCACGACGTCGTAGCAGCGGCCGTCGCGCTCCGCGAAGGCGGCGACAGCACCGGAGAACGCGCCGACGTGTTCGCTGAGCGCCGCCGGGAGCAGCGGGACGGCCGGGCCCGCCTCGATCTGGATCAGGCGCACACCCGGCGCGATCCGCTGGACCTCGGGCGTCCGCTCGTGCTCGCGGCGCGTGAAGACATCGATGGCGATCCCGGCGCGGCCGAGCTCCCTCGCGACCTCGCGGACGTAGACGTTCATCCCTCCCGAGACCGGTCCCCCCGGCGGGGCGAGCGGCGAGGTATGCAGAGAGAGCATCGCGACGCGGCGGACGGTGCCGCCCGCGACGTCGGCCGCGACGCGGCGGGGGTGCAACGGCGCCGGAGCGCGGTCGAGCAGCGAGTACGTCACCAGACTGCTACGACTGCGCGCGGATGAGCTGCAGGAACTCGGCACGGCTCTCCGGGTCGCGACGGAAGACGCCGCGCATCGCCGAGGTCACCATCCGCGACCCGGGCTTGCGGATGCCGCGCGCCGTCATGCAGAGGTGTTCCGCCTCGATCACCACCCCGACGCCGCGCGCGCCGAGCACGCGCTCGATGCACTCGGCGATCTGCGTGGTGAGTCGCTCCTGCACCTGCGGGCGCTTCGCGAATATCTCAACGGCGCGCGCGAGCTTGGAGAGACCGACGATGCGCCCGTCCGGAAGGTAGCCGACGTGCGCCTGTCCGTGGAACGGGAGGAGGTGGTGCTCGCACATCGAGTAGAACGGGATCTCGCGCAGGATGACCATCTCGTCGTGGTCCTCCTCGAAGCTCACCGCGAGCACCTCCTCCGGGTCGAGGAAGAGACCCTCGAAGAGCTCCTGGTACATGCGCGCCATTCGCCCGGGCGTGTCGACGAGACCCCGGCGGTCGGGATCCTCGCCGACGGCGACGAGCAGTTCGCGCAGGAGACCCGTCAGACCGGGGGCGTCGAAGGCCCGCGGCGTCGGGGCGCCGCGCAGGGGCGACAGGGTCATCTCTCGCGTCCTCCCGGGCCGGCGTGCGGGCGGTGCTCCGCTCTGAGGCGCGGCGCGGTCCGGTGCCGGATCGTAGCACGAGCCCCCGCGCCCCCGGCGCTCCGACCGGGAGGCGCCCGCTAGCTCCAGCCGAGGGCGCGTGCCACGGACCCGACCTCCGCCGGCACCTCACGGCGCACGGTCGGGACGCGGAGCGCCGTCTCCGGATCCTTCAGGCCCGATCCCGTGATCACGCAGACGGCCGTGAGGCCACGGAGGCTCTCCCCCGCCTCGGCCATCGAGATCAGGCCGGCGACCGAGGCCGCCGAGGCCGGCTCGCAGAAGATGCCCTCGTCCTGGGCGAGCCGCCGGTAGGCATCGAGGATGCGCTCGTCGCTCACCGCCTCGATGCGGCCCGCCGAGTCGTCCCGCGCAGCGACGGCGCCCCGCCACGACGCCGGGTTCCCAATGCGAATGGCGGTGGCCACGGTCTCGGGATCCTCGACCGGCGCCCCCCGCACCAGCGGCGCCGCCCCCGCCGCCTGGAAGCCCCACATGCGCGGCGTCCTGAGCGAGCGCTCTCGGTGCCGGTACTCAACGAAGCCCGCCCAGTAGGCCGTGATGTTCCCGGCGTTACCGACGGGGATCGCGAGCAGGTCGGGGGCGTCGCCGAGATCGTCGGCGATCTCGAAGGCGGCCGTCTTCTGGCCAGCGATCCGGTACGGATTCACCGAGTTCACGAGCGCGACCGCCTCGCGAGCGGCGAGCTGGCGCGCGATCTGCAGGCAGCGGTCGAAGGAGCCGTCGACCGCGATCACCTGCGCGCCGTGCGCCACCGCCTGCGCCAGCTTCCCCATCGCCACATGGCCGCCCGGCACGAGCACGTAGGCCGGAAGCCCGTGGCGGGCGGCGTAGGCGGCGGCGGCGGCGGAGGTGTTTCCGGTCGAGGCGCAGAGCACCGCCCGGGCGCCCTCCTCCACTGCCTTGGCAACGGCCACGACCATGCCGCGGTCCTTGAAGGAGCCGGTGGGGTTGGTCGACTCGAGCTTGAACCAGAGCTCGCCGAGGCCGAGCTCCGCCTCGAGGGCACGCGAGCGGACGAGAGGCGTGCCACCCTCCCCCAGCGTGACCATCGGAGTGCGGTCGGTGAGGGGCAGCAGGTCGCGGTAGCGCTCCATGATGAAGCGTCCGGGCGCCCCCTCCACCCGCTCGCGGCGCTCGATCGTCACCGCCCAGCCTCCGCGGCGCCCTCGTCGGATGCCTGACCCTCCTGCTCCTCGCGGGCGGTGAGCGGGGCCTCGGCGAGGCGGGCGAGCAGTTCGTTCGCCACGCGCACCTCGCGATCCAGTTCGGCGGACCGACGGCCGGCGGCCTGCTCCTGCGCGCGCGCACTGCGGCGAACGTGCTCGATCATCGACTCGCGCTGCCCCTCCACGGTGTCATCGAGCGCCCGCAGGCGCTCCGCGAGCCCGGTGGCATCCCCGCGCAGCAGCGAGACCGCCTCGTGCTGCGCATCGAGCCGGGCGCTCTCCGCGGCCAGGCGCTCCTCCAGGTCGGCGAGGCGAGCCTCGAGGCGGTGCCGCTGAACGCGCTGCTGTTCAAGCGCGTCGACCAGCGCCGCCTCCTCGCGCTGGATGGCACGCAGCGACCCGACTTCCTCACCGAGCTGGCGGTAGTCGGCCGCGAGGACACCGAGGCGCGTCGCCATCTCGTCGACGGCGGTGCGCAGCGAGTCGGTGGCGGCGACGAGGCGGGAGAGCTGCTCGGCGGCTCGGCGCTGCACCTCGCTCCCCGCCGCCATGTCGCGCTCGACCCCCGCGAGCCGCTCCTCGGCGCCGAGGGCCGCGGACTCGCGGGCCGCGGACTCGTCCTGCAGCCGGCGGAGATGGCCCCCCTCGACCTCGTTCCTCTCCGTCAGGCTCTGGACGCGATCGGCGAGCGCCTGCTGCTGCGCCTCACGCTCGGCCGTGCCGGCCCGCTCGTTCTCGATGAACGCGAGCAAACGCTGCGCGAGTTCGCGGCGCTGCGCCGATTCCGTCTCCATGCGCTCCCTGAGCGCCTCCAGTTCGCGAGTGGCGTCGCGCGCGAGCTGCTGTCCCGTCTCGTGGCGCTCGGTACGGCCGGAGAGGACCTGTATCTGCTGCTGCGCACCGTCGAGCTCGCCCCGCTGCGCGTCGAGCTCCGTGCGCAGCACCGTCAGCATTCGCTGGTGCTCGGCGTGGAGCTGGCGCACAACCTCCGTCTGCTGGGCGATAAGCTCGCGGGCGGCCGCCACCTGCGGGGCGGCGGGGGCCGTGGTGGCGTCCGTCGCGGTGCCGTCGGCCGTCACCTGGCACCTCCGTCGCCGTAGATCGGCAGCACGCTTCCCACCTCCGGCACGTCGCCCTCGAGCGCGGCGATCTCCGTCAGCGCCCCGTCGAGCCGCCCGGTCACCGCCGGATGCGTGGTGATCACGATCTCCGCGGTGCGCGCCCGGGAATCCGCCTCCACCTGGATCACCGAGGCGAGACTGATCTCGTGCCGCCCGAGAATACCGGCGATCCCTGCCAGCACGCCCGCTCGGTCGGCGACGGTGAGCCGGAGGTAGTGCCGGGCGACGACCCGCTCCCGGGGTCGGACCTGCGCCCGTGCGTAGGGCGCGGCCTCCGGGGGAAGCCGTCCGGTGGCGACGTCGCGCGCGACATCGAGCACGTCGGCGAGCACCGCGCTCGCGGTCGGGCGCGCGCCGGCGCCGGCACCCTCGAAGAGGACGCGACCCACGAGGTCGCCCTCGACCTGTACGGCGTTGCGCACGCCGTCCACCGTCGCAAGCGGCTCGTGGCGCGCGATCAGCGTGGGCGAGACGGTCGCGACCAGTTCGGCGCCGGTCGGACCGGGCAGGAGGGAGCCCTGTGCCAGGAGCTTGATCGCGTAGCCGAGATCCTGCGCGTAGGCGAAGTCGCGCGCGGCGAGCCCGCGGATCCCCTGACGCGAGACCGCCTCCGGCGAGACGACGACGTGGAAGGCGAGCCCGCAGAGGATCGCGAGCTTGTAGGCGGCGTCACCCCCGTCGACGTCGGCTGCCGGGTCGGCCTCGGCGTAACCCAGGCGCTGTGCCTCAGCGAGGACATCGCCGTATTCGGCGCCACGCTTCGCCATCGCGGTGAGCATGAAGTTCGTGGTGCCGTTGATGATGGCCGTCACGTCGGTGATCTCGTTCGCGAGCAGATCGCGCGAGAGCGGGCTGATGATCGGAATGCCGCCCCCGACCGCCGCCTCGTAGAGCAGCCGCACGCCGCGCTCGGCGGCGAGGGCGAGCAGCTCGGGACCGTGCTTCGCCATCACCTCCTTGTTCGCGGTGACGACGTGGCGGCCCGAGCGTAGCGCGCTCTCGATATGCTGGCGCGCTGGCTCCTCACCCCCCATCAGCTCGACGACGACGTGCGTGCCCTCGTCGGCGAGTATCGAGCCGACCTCGGAGGTCAGGTGGTCGGATGGCACGCCCTCGCGCGGGCGGCCCGCATCGCGCACCAGCACCCCGCGCAGCGCGAGTGGCCGGCCAACGCGGGAGGAGTAGCGCTCCGCCCCGGTCTCGATGGCGCGCGCCACCCCGGCCCCGACGGTCCCGGCGCCCAGGAGCGCGATCCCGATCGCGTCTGCCATCAGGGCCTCCCGGCGTGATCGGCGAGACGGCGCACGAACCGTTCGGTGACCCACGCCGCCTCGCCGGGCGAGAGGTCGTTCTCGAACCCGATCGCCGCGCGCTCCGAGGCGAGCCACGCCGCGAGTCGCTCCCCCACGAGTTCCGCGACCTGTCCGGGCTCGAGGGCACGTCGCTCGGCGCGCTCCTCCAGGAGGTAGAGCTCGACGAAGGGCCCGACTGCGAGCGGCTCGGTGACCTCGCCGAGCTCGAGGGTCGCGACCGCCCCGGCGACGGCGGCGTCGACGGCGTCGAGGAGCATCCAGCCGAGATCGCCGCCCGGCAGCGAGAGTGCCTCGACGGAGGCCTCGTCCGCGAGAGCGGAGAAGGGCTCCCCCGCGAGCGCCCGCCCGCGCAACTCGGAGGCGCGGGCCTCGTCGCCCACGCGGATCCGCCGCAGGCGCAGCTGGGGGGCGGCTTCGGGCAGCTCCTGCTCGAAGCGCGCCCGCAGCGCGGCCTCCTGGATGCGCGCATCCACGAGAGCCTCGAAGGTCCGCACCGAGTCCGGGCTCCACAGCAGGTCGGCCAGTGCCTGGGCGAGCGACGCCTCGTCCGCCTCCGCCGGGAGCCCGAGCAGCGCGCGCATCTCGGCCGCCCGCTGGTGGTCGGTCGGAGCGCCGAACGCGGCGGCGCCCCCGCTGCGCAGCGCCGCCTCGTCGGCGAGGCGCTCGAGAGCGAAGGCGGCGAACTCGTCGATCGGCGGCGCCTGAACGGCCGGCTCGAGAATGGAGATCAGCGCTGCGCGGTCGACGAGCGCCTGAGCGGAGACCGACTCGGCACCGACGGTGCCGACACGGGCGCGGGGCGGGAGGTACTGCGTGATCACCAGTCCGACGACCACGACCAGAAGCGCCGCGAGCAGGACGCCCGCAGCCGCAAAGACGATGCGACGCTCGCGACGCGCGTCGCGCTCGCGCTGCTCGCGCGCGCTGATCCGGACCGCGCGGCTACCGGCCACCGGCTCGCGCCCCCTGTCCCACGCCGGCCGAGCGAGCCGTCACCCCCCGGGATCGCGGGGCTAGCGCCGGACCGGGTTCACGCCCGAGAGGCGCACGTGCTCCGACGTGTAGGGGAGAAGCGCGAGGAAGCGGGCCCGCTTGATCGCCCGGGCGACGACGCGCTGGTGCTTGGCGCAGGCGCCGCCCTTGCGCCGGGCGTCCATCTTGGCGCGTTCGGTGAGATAGCGGGCGAGCATGGCCGTGTCCTTGTAGTCGACCCGTCGTGCGTCCTCGCCGCAGAACTCGCAGCCGCGCCGCCGGGGTCGGCGCCCGCCGCCGCGACCACCACGGCCGCCTCGGTCGGGGCGCTCGGAGCGGCTGCCCGCCCTCTCTCTCTCGTTCGTCACCGCCGCTCCCTACTTCCGCCGGCGGGTCCCGCCGGGCCGCCGCGTCGCTCGCCGTGGCGACCGTCACCGCCCCTAGAAGGGGAGGTCGTCCGGGTCGACATCGCCGTCCCCATCCCGGCCCACCGGCACGCCGCCGAGACGCTCCTGCGCGCCAGCGCCGGCGTCACGGCCGCCGAGGAACTTCACGTTCTCCGCGATCAGCTCGGTCCGGTAGCGCGTCCTGCCCTCCTGGTCCTCCCACGAGCGGGTCCGCATGCGGCCCTCGACGAAGACCTGTCGGCCCTTCGAGAGGTACTGGCTGCAGGTCTCCGCGAGGCGGGCCCAGGTCACCACGGAGAACCACTCCGT
This sequence comes from Chloroflexota bacterium, assembly GCA_009843585.1. GTDB lineage: Bacteria > Chloroflexota > Dehalococcoidia > UBA2979 > UBA2979 > VYDC01. The sequence goes on from VYDC01000247.1 coordinate 11,624, forward strand.
CTCCTCGCGCCGCTCCCCGTCGGTGCCGTAGTACTGCCTGGAGGTCGAAACGAGGAACGTCTTCATGTACGTCCCGTTCTCCGTGTAGCGCATCTCCGGGTCGACCCCGAGGTTTCCGATAATCATGCACTTGTTCAGCATCGGCGATCTCCCGCGGGGAGCTCCTGCTCGTCGACGCCGCGGGCGTCCGCGTGCGTCACCTACTCGACACCGGCCGGCTCCGGCTCCGCCTCGGGCTCGGACTCGGACGCGGACTCCGCCCGGGGGTCGGCGGGATCCGTCGTGCCATCGTCATCCGGCGCCTCGCCGTCCGCAGCGGCGGTCGCCTCCGCCGCCGGTTGGCCTGCGTCCTCCGCATGGGGATCGGAGACGGCGGCCGGTTCGGCAGCGTCCGGCGTCTCGCCGTCCGCGGCGGCGGTCGCCTCCCCCTCCAGCGCGGCCGCGTCCTCCGCCCGGGGGTCGGAGGGGGCCGTCGTGTCGCCGTCGTCCGGCGCCTCGTCGCTCGCGGCGGGGGCCTCCTCCGCCCCCGGCGCGGCCGCGTCCTCCGGCTGGAGGGGCTGCGGCCTGACGGCGGCGGTCTGCCGCCCCGCCGCCATCACGCGCGCCGACTGCGCCTCCGGCTTCCCGCCCTCGACGATGCCGCGGATCATCAGGTGCCGGAGCACGCTCTCGGAGAGGGACAACTCGGACTCGATGCGTCGCGTCGCCTGAGGCTCGAGGCGAAACGTGCTGTAGACGTAGGTGCCCTCGAACTGGTGCTTGATGGGGTAGGCGAGGCGCCTGCGACCCCAGACGTCGGTGGAGAGAAGCTCGCCGCCGCCGTCGCGGATGAGGCCGTCGACCCACGCCGTGGCCCGCTCCGCCTCCTCCGAGGAGAGGCGCGGGCTCACGATGTACACCATCTCGTAGTCGTTCACCGGGACTCCCTACACGCGGAGCGGGCACAGCAGGCACGCCCCGCAGCGTACCCGCCCAACACAACGCTGCCCGGCGCCGCGTCGCAGCAGCCGGGCAGGCGCACGGAGCGAGAGACGCCCGCCGCGACAGTCAGTCTAGGACCGGCATTTCTCCCCGGTCAACGGCGACCAGCCGCCGCATCGGCGCACGATGCGGCGGGACGAGGCGCGGAGCGGGTGGCGACGCGGCCGGCGCGCTCCTACCCGCGCGGGAGGCCGAGACCCCTGGTCGCTATCACGTTGCGCTGGATCTCGGAGCTGCCGGCGGCGATGGTGCCGGGGACCGAGCGCACGTAGCTGCGGGTGAACGAGGCCTCCATCGGGGCCAGCCCATCCTCGTGGTCCCAGAGGTTCGCGTAGAGCCCGAACGCCTTCATGCCGGTGCGGGCCATGCGCTGCCCCGCCTCCGAGCCGAACATCTTCGCGACCGAGGCCTCGTAGTTCGGCACCTGGTTCGCGGCCTGGATGGTGATGATGCGGAGCGAGAAGTTCATCATCACGCCCGCCTCGACGAAGCGCTCCGCGATCTCCTGGCGGAGGGCGTCGTAGCGGTCGACGCGCGACCGACCCGCTCCCGTGCCGCGAACGTCGCCGATGAGACGACGGATCTGGCGCTCCATCATGATCGCCCCGGTGACGTTCGAGCGCTCGTTGTCGAGCAGGGTCATCGCGACGTACCAGCCGCGGTTCTCCTCGCCCACCATCTGGTCGACCGGCACGCGCACGTCCTCATAGAAGGTCTCGTTCACCTCATGGCCCCAGGCCATGTCGATGATCGGGCGGACCGAGACGCCGGGTGAGCGTATGTCGAGCAGGAGGAACGAGATGCCCCGGTGCTTCGGAGCCTCCGGGTCGGTGCGGGTGAGCAGGAGCACCCAGTCCGCGTAGTGGGCGTGGCTGGTCCAGATCTTCTGGCCGTTCACCACGTACTCGTCGCCGTCGCGCACCGCCCGCGTCTGCAGCGAGGCGAGGTCGGAACCGGCCGCCGGCTCGGAGAACCCCTGCGACCAGACGACCTCCCCCCTCAGGATCGGGGGCAGGAAGCGCTCCTTCTGCTCGTCCGTGCCGTGGACGATCAGCGCCGGCCCGAGCATGCCGATGCCCACGTTGGAGCCGGGCGCCGGGACGTTCGCCGTCGCCAGCTCCGCGTTGTAGATGTACTGCTCCATCGGCGTGAAGCCCCCGCCGCCGTACTCTTTCGGCCAGTGCGGCGCGATCCACCCCTTGTCGGAGATCGCCTCGAACCACTCCCGTGCGGACTGCTCGCGCTCCGGCTCGCCAGAGGCGCGGTCCTGCGCCCACGGGTAGCCCATCTCGCGGTGGTTGCGCTGCGCCATCGCCCGGTAGCGAGCAGGCACCTTCTCCTCGATGAGCCCACGTACCTCGCTGCGAAACGCCGCCTGATCCTGAGTGTCGTCCCAGTCCATCCGAGTCCTCCGTGAGCGAGCCCGTGCGCGGATACGAGCGCTGGCTCCTGCGCTCCCCCACGCGGGGAGGCGACCCATCATGCCGCGCGAGCGCACCGCGCCGCAAACGGCGGCGACCGGTGCCGTCCGGGACGGCGCCTCTACGGCGCGGGGAGCCCCGGCGCCGGGTGCCGCTGGCAAATCTCCGAGACCTCGCCGCGGACGCGCCCGGCGAGGGACTCGTCTGCGGGCGCCTCCAGCACCGACGCGATCAGCTCGCCGACGCGGCTCATCTCCTGTGGTCCGAGGCCGCGCGAGGTGAGCGCCGGCGTGCCGATCCGCAGGCCCGAGGTGACCGCGGGGGGGAGAGGGTCGTAGGGGATCGCGTTCTTGTTGACGATGATGCCGCAGCGGTCGAGCGCGCTCTCCGCCTCCTGGCCGGTCAGCCCCTTGGGGCGCACGTCGACCAGGATGAGGTGGTTGTCGGTGCCGCCCGAGACGAGGCGCAGCCCCGCCTCCGAGAGCGTCTCCGCCAGCGCGCGGGCGTTCTCCACGGTCTGGTGCTGGTAGGCGGCGAACTGCGGCGTCGCCGCCTCTCCGAGCGCGACCGCCTTCCCGGCCACGACGTGCATCAGCGGGCCGCCCTGGTGCCCGGGGAAGACGCCGCGGTCGACGCGCCGCCGCAGCTCCCGCTCGCAGAGGATGAGCCCGCCGCGGGGGCCACGGAGCGTCTTGTGCGTGGAGCTCGTGAGCACCTGCGCGTGACCTGCCGGCGAGGGATGTGCACCCGCGGCGACGAGACCGGCGATGTGCGCCATGTCGGCCATGAGGACGGCGCCGACCTCGTCGGCGATCTCCCGTGCGCGCGCGAAGTCGATGATGCGCGGGTAGGCCGTCGCGCCCACCACCACGATCTTCGGGCGCAGCTCCTGGGCCGCGTGTCGCATCGCCTCGTAGTCGATGGTCTCGCTCTCGCGGTCGACGCCGTAGGAGCCGAAGCGATAGAGCTTGCCCGAGGCGTTGACATGGTGGCCGTGCGTGAGGTGGCCGCCCTGATCGAGCGCCATCCCGAGCACCGGGTCGCCGGGGTCGAGCAGGCCCTCGTAGACGGCGAGGTTCGCCTGCGCGCCCGAGTGCGGCTGCACGTTCGCGTGCTCCATGGAGAAGAGCGCCTGCGCTCGGTCGCGCGCGAGCGTCTCCACCTCGTCGATGAACTGGCAGCCGCCGTAGTAGCGGCGTCCCGGGTAGCCCTCCGCGTACTTGTTGGTGAGAACGCTCCCGACCGCCTCCAGCACGGCCCTCGAGGTGAAGTTCTCCGACGCGATCATCTCGAGCGTCGTCCGCTGTCGCTCCTCTTCGCGGGAGATCGCCTGAGCCACCGCCGGGTCGGCGTCGACGAGCGCGGGCTCGCGTGGAGTGGCTCCGCCCCGGACCTGCTGACTGGACGTGGCTGTCATGAGATCACCCTTATCCCCGGCCTCGTCGGCGGCTCGGTCGAGCCCCGGCGCCCCTTTTCACACGGTACCGCAGCGCGGCGTCGCGGTCGCGCTCAGGGGCGGCCGTGAGGGGCGCCGTGATGAGTCCCCGGCGGCGGCCGCGGGGCCGGAGAGCGCGCGGCCCCGCGCCCCCGCGCTCCTATACTGGAGGCGGTGCCGGGAGGGACGAGTTGCAGGTCACGATCCGTCTCTTCGCAGCGCTGCGCGAGCTGGCGGGGGCCGAGCTGGTCGAGGCCTTCGAGGGGCCGACCGTTCCGCTCGACGAGCTGCGCGCCCGCCTGGCGGAGCGCCACCCCGCGCTCGCGCCGCATCTGGACGGGGTCGCGGTCGCGGTCAACGAGGAATATGCGCGAGGCGGAACGACCCTCCTCCACGACGGCGACCGCGTCGCCCTGATCCCGCCGGTCGCCGGCGGCGGTGCGGAGACGGCACCGCCCCGGGTGCTGGTCACGCCCGAGCCCCTCGACACCCTCTCGCTCCGAGACCTCGTCCGGAGCGACGCCTCCGGGGCGGTGGTGATCTTCGAGGGGATCGTCCGCGACCACCACGAAGGGCGTGCCGTCGAGCGGCTGGAGTACGAGGCATACCGGGAGATGGCCGAGCGTGAGATCGCCCGCGTCGTTGCGGAGGTGCGCAGCGAGGCGGAGACGGCCGGCAGTCCCCTGCACGGCGTCGCCGTGCATCACCGGGTCGGCATGCTGCAGGTCGGCGAGATCGCGATCGTGGCGGCGGTCTCGGCGGTGCACCGCGAGGAAGCGTTCCGAGCGGCCTCCCACCTCGTCGACCGCGTCAAGGAGAGCGCGCCCATCTGGAAGCGGGAGTGGGGCCCCGGGGGGGCCAGCTGGCAGGAGGGCACAGCCGTCCGCCCGTAGGCGCGTCTCCCTCGCTCAGCCGATGCCGTCCGCCACGCGATAGTCGGGGGCCAGGATCTCGTAGTTGGTGGCGACCTTCAGATCCGACAGCCGGGAGAGGATGCGCGGCTCCAGGTCCCCGCCCTCGCGCGCGGCCCCTGTGCGCGGGGCCGTGCGGCGGCCCCGGCTGCGGCGCGGCTCGGCGGAGGGCTCGGAGGGGGCGGGCTCGCTGTTGCGGGTGACGACCGTCGCCATGCGGCCGAGGTAGCGGTGGTTCAAGAGCTGGTAGAGCTTCTCCTCTGCCCACGGGCTTGAGTGGTGCGCGCCCAGGTCGTCGAGCACCAGCAGCGTCACGTCCTGGAGGCGGCGGAAGATCTGGGCGGAGCTCTCGCCGGCCTCGGGCGCGTAGCCCGCGCGCAGCTCGTCGAGCAGGTCGGGCACGGTCGCGAAGCAGACGCTGTCGCCCGCGGCGATGCGGTCGTTGGCGATCGCCGCGGCGAGGTGGGTCTTGCCGCATCCGGGCCCGCCCTGCAGCACCAGCCAGCCCTCGGGTCGCTCGGCCCACTGGCGCGCGAGCCGGAAGGCCCCCTCGAGGTTGCTGCGTTGCTGGCCCCGGAGACCGTGACCCCCCGGCCGGAAACTCTCGAAGGTCATGGGGGCGAGGCGGTCGGCCGACATCCCGCCCACCGCGACGTAGCGCGGGAGCGCGGACTGCTCGAGGTCGAGCACCTGCGCGTGCTGGGGGTCGGTGAGGCGCGCCCCGATGCGGGGGTCGATCTCGGCGGGCGGGCCGACGCAGGTGAAGATCGTCGGCGCGAGCGCGTTGAAGCGGTGCGCGACCACCTGGAAGAACTTCTCGCGGGCCCAGGGCGTGCCGGCGTAGGAGTCGAGATCGTCGAGCACGAGCAGCGGGGCGCCCTGCACCTCGGCGAGGAGAGCGTCGTAGCCCAGCTCCGCATCGTCAGCGTAGGCGGCTCGCAGCCGGTCAAGCAGGTCGGCGACGGTGAGGAAGAGCGCGGGGCGCCCCTCCTCGATGGCGTGCATGGCGATCGCGGCGGCGAGATGCGTCTTGCCGCAGCCCGGCGCGCCCGTGAGCACCAGCCAGCCCTCCGGGCGCTCCGCGTAGCGTCTCGCCGCCTCGACCGCCGCCCGGTAGCGTTCACGCGCCACCGGATCCGAGGCGCGGCCACCCTCAAGCAGCGTGCCGAAGGTGAAGCGGGCGAGAGAGCCGAGCCGCGAGTACCGCAGGAGCCGCTCCCGCCGGGCGCGCTCGTCCTCGCGCGCGGTGCACGGGCAGGGCTGCGCGCGCCCGAAGGCGGGGTGTGCGGGATCGGCGGTCACCCGCACGAAGCGCGCGCCGTCGCAGAGCGCGCAGACCGGAGTGCCGGTGTTGCCCTCCGGGTCGGCGTCAGGGCCAGGAGCGGCGGACGACTCGCCGGTACGGGTCGCCCCCAGGATCTCGCTCAGCGCCCGCATCGGTCCCCTCCTCTCCGCGCCCCTCGACCTCCCAGCGCCTCAGCACCGCCTCCGCGTACGCCCACGAGCGCGCGTTGTGGAGCGCCGCCAGGCGAAGGGCGTCCTCGATCCAGCCTTCCGGGTAGCGAGCCTCGGCCTCGGCCAGCGCCGCCGCCACCGCCGGGGTGATGAGCCCGATCTCGGGCTCGTAGACCGCAACCGCGCCTGCGGGATCCGCCGGGTGCTCCGGGCCGGCGGCGACCCCGGCTCCGGCGCGCCATCCGCTCGGAGCGGGCGGGGGGGTGAGCGCGCCCGCGAGCAGGCGATCGCGCTGCCTGCGCCCGGCCGGCGAGTTCATCAGGTAAAGCAAGTCGCCGTCCGGGAGCTCCACGGCAAGCATCGAGCCGCGGTCGGCAACCCGCGAGAGCGCGGCGCCGGCGGCGCTCTCGGCCTCGCCGGGCGCGAGACGCTCGAACTGCCGGAGAAGCGGTCGCTCCCGGAGCAGCTGCGACCGCCTCACGCCGAGCACGGGTCCCGGCCGCACGGCTGCGGCCAGCGCGTAGAGCGTCGCGCGCAGCTCGCCCTCCTCCTCGATCCGGGGCAGGAGCGCAACGAAGAGCTCGCGCGGCAGCGCCACCGCCGGCGCCCCGGCCTGGAAGCCCGGGAAGCGCGGCGTCGGCGGCGCGGCGCCCGGGGCGGCCGAGCGCGCGCGGCGCGCGTTCACCACCCGTCGCCGCCGGAGGTCGGCTCCTCCGCCCGCAGCAGCAGGTCCTGGAAGGAGGCAGTGCTGCTGACGAAGCGCACCGACACCGACCCCGTCGGCCCGTTGCGATGCTTCGCCACGATGACCTGGGCGATGCCCGTGGGGTGCTGGCTCCCGGGGGCCTCCGGGTGCTGGCGCTGCCACTCCTCGGGCTTGAGGTAGACGTCCTCGCGGTAGATGAACATCACGACGTCCGCGTCCTGCTCGATGGAGCCCGACTCACGGAGGTCGGAGAGCATCGGGATGTGCGGGGTGCGCTGCTCGACCGCGCGCGAGAGCTGCGCCGCCGCGATCACCGGCACCTGCAGCTCGCGCGCCATCTCCTTGAGCGACCGGGAGATCTGGCTGATCTCGCCGGCTCGCGTGTCGGCGCGGCCGCTGCCGTGCAGCAGCTGCAGGTAGTCGACGACGATGAGGTCGAGCCCGACGTCGGCCTGCAGCCGCCGTGCCTTCGCGCGGATCCCGGGGACGGAGAGGACCGGCGAGTCGTCGATGTAGACGGCGGCGCCGCCGAGCACGCCGATGGCGTGCATGATCTGCCCCTCCTCGCGCTTCGTGTGCGTGCCGAGCCGGAGCCGGCTGGACGTCACGTCGGCCTCGGCGGAGAGCAGCCGCGCCGCGAGCTGCTCTCCGGACATCTCGAGCGAGAAGAGCGCCACCGTCGCGTGCTGCCCGACGGCGGCGTTGCGCGCGAAGTTCAGGAGGAGCGCCGACTTCCCCACGCCGGTCCGGGCGGCGAGGATGAGCAGGTCGCCGCGCTTGAAGCCGCCGAGCAGCCCGTCGAGATCCATGAAGCCGGAGCGCACGCCCTCGACGAGCTGGCCCTCAACCTCCTCGCCGGGGTCCTCCAGGAAGTGCTCGATCAGCTCACGCAGGCGGTGAAAGTCGCCCGCTGCCTCCGCCGACCGCACCCCGAGCAGGAGCGTCTCCGCCTCGGCCAGGACGCGGGAGACGTCGGGCCCCCCCTCGAAGGCCCGCTGTGCGATCTGCGAGGCGGCCTGGATCAGCCGGCGATAGAGCGCGTCGCGGGCGACGATGCGCGCGTGCGCCTCCACGCCGAGCGCCGTGAAGTGCTTCCCCTGAATCTCGGCGAGGTAGGGCTCGCCGCCCGCGGCGTCGAGGCGTCCGTCGCGCTCGAGCTCGTGCGCGAGCGTGGTTAGCGTGACGGGTTCGGAGCGCCCGCTGAGCGCCTGCGCCGCCTCGTAGCACCAGCGATTCTGCTCGCGGAAGAAGTCCTCCGGCTGCACGATCGGGAGCACGCGGGCGAGGGCGCTGTCGTCCAGCAGGAGCGCCGCGATGACGGCCTCCTCGGCGTCGATGTCATGCGGCGGCAGCCCGCTTGAGCGGGCTTGTGCGTCCGGCCACAGAGCGGGCGGACGCCTCTCCGTGACCACGGGTCAGCTCGAATCGCTCTCCGCCGCCGCAGGCGCGGCGTCGTCTGAGGTCCCCGACTCCGATACGCCGTCGGTGCTCGGCGCCTCCACGGAGGGCTCTTCCTGGTCGGCGACGGCTTCGTCCTCCTCGGCCGCCCCCGAGGCGACGTGGAGCATCGCCTCAGCGGCGGCCTCAACGCCTTCCGGCGCCTCGGAGTCCACCACCACCACCTGCACGTCCGGCACCACGTTGCGTGAGAGCCGGAGCGGCACGGAATACACCCCCACGCTCCGAATCACCTCGGGCAGAAGGACGCGACGGCGGTCCAGTTCCTCGCCGAGAATCTCCCCAGCCTTCTCGGCGAGGTCGGCACTGGTAACCGATCCGTACAGACGCCCCTGCTCGCCGACGCGGACGGCCATTACGAGCGCGTGCCCCCTGAGCCGGCTAGCCAGCTCCTCAGCACCCTCGTCCTGGGCCCGTTGGCGCCTCTCCTCCTCGCGGGCGAGCTCTTCGGCTCGCTCGAGAAGGGAGGCGGTCGCCGGTGCGGCCAGGCCGCGCGGCAACAGGAAGTTCCGGGCGTACCCATTGGCGACGTTCTTCACCTCGCCCATGGTGCCGGACCCCTCCACGGTCTCCAGGAAAACGACCTTCACCTCGACGCACCCTCTCGGCGTATCGAAGCCGGGACGCCGCCCACGGTAAGGCGGGAGTCCGGCACCCTGCGCCCCTTTGGCGCCCTCTTGTCCACGCTCGCGTCCACAATCGGCGGGAGTGGAAACGCCCGCACCGTGCCCGGCGTGGATGTCCGGTGGAAGAGCGATCAGCGTAGCGCCGAGCCGTGGCCCGAGCAACGCGCCGCTCGCCCTGGTGCCGCACCTCCTCCGTTTCCGGGGGCAGTCGTGCAAACCATGCTAGAACGTGTGTTCTACACCGTCAACCCCGTCGCCCGCGGTGACCTGCACCGGCCGTCGAGCGGGGGTGGCGGCGATTGTCCGATCGGAGGCGTGCGGCCGTGACAGAAGAACGGGTACAGGGGGAGGCACCCCCGCTCGACGGCCTAGACTCGCTCCTCCCCGCCCTAGAGGCCCCCGACCTCGAATGCGGGAGCTACTCACCGAGCGCGCGCGGCAACCCCTTCTCGTAGCCGTCGCGGAGCGAGTCGCACGCGACGTCGAGCGGGCCGAGCCGCAGGCGCGGCTCCTCCTCGACGACGACCTCGCCGAGGGACACGGCCGTCACGTCGGCCTCGCGCGCGAGGGCGAGCACCGCCGCGAGGGCCTCCGCGTCCGCGACGCCCACCAGTAAGCGCGAGGGCGCCTCTCCGAAGAGCGCGGCGTCGAGCCGGGGGCCGAGATCGAGCGCGGGATCGGGCACAAAGCCCGCCCCCGGCGCAGAGTGGCCGGTGGCGGCGAGCAGGCACTCGGCGAGCGCGACGGCGAGGCCGCCCTCGGAGAGATCGTGTGCGGCGGTGAGGAGGCCGCGCCGGTGCGCGTCGAGCACCACCCGCTGCACTGCGCGCTCGCGCGCGAGGTCCAGCTGCGGACGGCCCGCGAGGCGGGCGTGCGCCCGCGCGAGGTACTCGCTCCCGGCGAGCGTCGCCGCCTCCTGCGCGGGCGGAGCTCCGAGAAGCACCAGCAGATCGCCGGGGCCCGGGCCGATGGTGAGGTGGCGCTCGACATCGGCGAGAAGTCCGAGCATTCCGATGGTCGGCGTCGGCGGCACGCCGCCCCGCGGCGTCTCGTTGTAGAGCGAGGCGTTGCCGGAGACGACCGGCGTCCCGAGCGCACGCGCCGCCTCCGAGAGCCCGATCACCGACTGCTCGAGCTGATACGCCACCTCCGGACGCTCCGGGTTGCCGAAGTTCAGGCAGTCGGTGAGCGCGACCGGCTCGGCGCCCGTCGCGACGACGTTGCGCGCCGCCTCGGCAACGGCCATCTGCGCGCCGGTGCGCGGATCGAGCGCCACGAAGCGCGCGTTGCAGTCGGTCGCCACGGCGATCCCGGCGCGCATCCCCGGGACGCGGATCACGGCGGCGTCGCCGCCGGGAAGGACGACCGTGCCGTTGAGCACCTGATGATCGTACTGCCGGTAGATCCAGGCCCGGCTCGCGATGTTGGGCGCGGCGAGAAGCGCGAGCAGCCACTCGCCGGCGGCCGCCGCGCCGGATGCCGCGAGGTCGGGGAGCGCCGCGAGATCCTCGGCCCACAGCCGATCCAGCTCCGCGGGGCGACGCGCCTCCGGCGGATAGAGCGGCGGATCCGTCAGCACGGAGACGGGAATGCGCGCCTCGGCGCCACCGTCGGCGTAGACCGTCGCGCGCCCGTCCGCGGTCACCTCGCCGACGACGTCGGCGCGCAGCTCCCACCGGCGCATCAGCGCGAGCACGTCGTCCAGGTGCTCGCGCTTCGGAATGACGAGCATCCGCTCCTGCGACTCCGAGAGCATCACCTCGTAGGCGCTCATGCCGCGCTCGCGCCGCGGGACCCGACCGACGTCGATGACGACGCCGGTCCCGGCGCGCGCGGCCGCCTCCACACTGCTGGAGGTGAGACCGGCGGCGCCGAGGTCCTGCAGGCCTTCGATCCAGTCGGCGTGCCGCTCGGCGAGTTCGACGCAAGCCTCCATCAGGAGCTTCTCCATGAAGGGATTGCCGACCTGGACCGCCGGCCGCTGTGCGCCGGCGTCCTCGTCGAGCTCGACCGAGGCGAAGGTCGCACCGTGGATCCCGTCGCGGCCGGTATCGGCGCCGACCAGGACCAGCGGGTTCCCGACGCCCCGAGCCGAGGCGGAGAGCAGCTGCTCGCGGCGGCCGACGCCGACGCACATGACGTTGACCAGCGGATTCCCGTCGTAGCCGGGGTCGAACTGCACCTCACCCCCGACGGTCGGCACGCCGACGCAGTTGCCGTAGCCGCCGACGCCCGCGACGACGCCCTGGAAGAGGTGACGGTTGCGGGCGTCGTCGAGCTCGCCGAAGCGGAGCGAGTCGAGCAGGGCGACGGGACGCATCCCCATCGCGAAGATGTCGCGGAGAATGCCGCCGACGCCGGTCGCCGCGCCCTGGTAGGGCTCCACGGCGGAGGGGTGGTTGTGGGACTCCATCTTGAAAACCGCGACCCAGCCCTCGCCGAGATCGATGGCCCCGGCGTTCTCCTCGCCCGCACGGGTGAGAACGCGCGGCCCCTCGGTCGGGAAGTGGTGGAAGAGCGGGCGCGAGTGTTTGTACCCGCAGTGCTCGGACCAGAGCGCGGCGGCCATCCCGAGCTCGACGGGAGAGGGGTCGCGGTCGAGCAGGCGGCAGAGCCGCTCGTACTCGCCGCGCGACATCGCGACGCGCCGGAGCGTCTCGTCGCTCACCTCGCCCGGGGCTGCGCGGCGCGGGCCGTCCTCGCTCATCGGCCCTCCCGGCTCGTGGCCGGGGCTTCGGCGACGGCACCGCGCGCCCTCATGAGACGGCCGCACCGGTCGCGCGGCCGGTCGGGGCGGCGAGCAGCGATCGCCAGATCGCATTCCCGTCGTCGCCCCCCAGCAGCGCCTCGCAGGCGCGCTCCGGGTGGGGCATCATCCCGAGCACGTTCCCGGCCTCGTTGAGGACGCCCGCGATGTTTCGAAGCGAGCCGTTGGGGTTTGCCTCCCGCGTCGCGCGCCCCCCGGCGTCGACGTAGCGGAAGGCGATGCGCTCCTCCGCCTCCAGCCGGTCCAGGGTTGAGCGGTCGGCGTAGTAGTTCCCCTCGCCGTGGGAGATCGGCATGCGCAGCGGGCGCTCGGGATCGAGCTCCCTGGTGAAGGACGAGCGGGCGCTGCCCGGCCGGAGGTGGACCTCCTGGCAACGGAAGAGGAGCGAGTCGTTGCACATCAGCGCGCCGGGCAGCATCCCTGCCTCGCAGAGCACCTGGAAGCCGTTGCAGATCCCGATCACGAGGCCGCCCGCGTCGGCGTGGCGGCGCACCGCCGCCATCACAGGCGAAAACCGAGCGATCGCCCCGCAGCGGAGGTAGTCGCCGTAAGAGAAGCCACCTGGAAGCACGACCAGCTCGTCCGGCTCGATCCGTGTCTCCCGGTGCCAGAGACGGCGGGACTCAATGCCCACCGTGCCCAGGGCGTGGACGCAATCGCGGTCGCTCCACGTGCCGGGAAAGACCACGACGGCGGCTCGCACGACCACTCCCGCCCAGTGCCCCCGGCCGCCCGGAAGCGGCCATCGGGGCGGCTCGACGCGATCATAGCGAGGGGCGCGTCTAGCAGCGCGCCCCGGCGCGGCGGGCGGCGCGCTGGAGCCTAGCGGCGCGACGACTCGGCGGCGCCGTCGGGCTGCTCGGGCGGGCCGCCGCGCCCGTCACCGTCGCCGGTGCCGAGACGATCGGAGCGCTCGCGCTCGGTGGGCTCGGGGTACTCGACGCGGGGGTGGAAGACCGCCGCGAGCGCCGAGACGAACGAGTCGGAGGCGACTCGGAGATCGCGGAGCGAGATCGGACAGTCATCGAACTGCCGCTCGTCGATTCGCTCCCGAATCACGCCGTCGACGATCGTGCGGATCTGCTCGGGGGAGTAGTCCGAGCTCGCCCGGACCGCCGCCTCGCAGCCGTCGGCCAGCATCACGAGCGCCGCCTCGCGCGAGCGCGGTCGCGGCCCGGGGTAGCGGAAGAGCTCGGGATCGATGCTCGGGTTCTGCTCGGCGGCGCGGCGATAGAAGAAGGCGACCAGCCGCGTCCCGTGGTGCTGCGGAATGAACTGGACGATCGCCTCGGGCAGCCCGCTCCGGCGGGCGATCTCGATTCCGGCCGTCACGTGCTGCTGGATGACGCGGGTGCTCTGCAGGGGATCGAGCCCCCCGTGCGGACTCTCGCCGCTCTGGTTCTCGACAAAGAAGGCGGGGGCGACCAGCTTCCCGACGTCGTGGTAGTAGGCGCCAACGCGGGCGACGAGCGGGTTCGCGCCGATGCGATCGGCGGCGCGCTCGGCGAGCGTGCCGACGAGGACAGAGTGCTGGAAGGTGCCCGGTGCCTCGTCCTGCAGGCGCCTGAGCAGCGGGTGGTTGAGCTGCGCCAGCTCCATCAGCTCGACGCGCGTGATGATGCCGAACGGGCGCGAGAGGACGATGAAGGCGCCGACCGCGATCATCGCCGCCAGGAAGCCGCCGACGGTCGTCGTGGCCGCGATCCAGAGCAGATCGACGCCGGAGCGCTCAGCGTCCAGCATCCAGGTGGCGAGCGCCGCGGCCGCGCCGGCTGCCGCGGCTCCGATGCCCGCGAGCAGGTAGCGCTGCTGCCGCTCGGCGCGCGCGGCCGGGAGTATGCCCCCGAGCGAGGCGGCGAGGACGACCAGGGCGATGCGCACCGCCTCGATCGGCGTCGAGACGCCGACCCCGTCGGTCCCCGGGACCTCCAGGGCGACGAACGAGGCAATAGCGGCGACGAGCACGGCGAGCAGCAGCGCAACCGGGACGTCGAGCAGAACGGCCGCCGCCACCGGCGTCGCCGCGAGCGGCAGCGCGTGCGCCAGGAAGCGCCGCTCCTCATCGGGGAGCGTGAGCGGGAGTCCGAACTTGGCGACTATCGCCGGGGCGAGCAGGAGCAGTCCGAGCAGCAGCAGGCGGCGGAGGCCGGCGACGCTCGGCGGCTGCTCGACGAAGAGGTAGCCGGCGATCGCCGCCGCGGCGAGCAGCGCCACCAGCACGGTCGCGAGGATCGACTCGAGGCGCACATCCGCCTCGACGAGGTCGAGCATCTGAAGCGCCTCGGCCTGCACGGCCGTGATCGGCTCGTCGCGGGTCACTACCGGGTCGCCGGCCTCCACGACCACCTCGACCGGGCGCTGCGCCACGCGCGCCTCCTCCCGGACGAACTCGGTGCGCTCGCGGTCGACGACGAGCGTGGGCACGACCAGGGGGTCGAGCACCTCGGTGAGGGCACGCCGCTGCGCCCCGTCCAGCTCGGGCGAGAGGAAGCCCGCCGTCCGCTGCCTCGTGCTCGGCAGGTCGTCCGCCGAGACGGCGCCCGTGAGCGCACGCCCGAGCGCGTTGCGCGCCTCGGCGGCGAGCTGCTGCCAGGTCGCGTCGTCGGCCGCCGCGAGCACGGCGGCGGCGGCGGTGGAGAGCTCGACCCCGTCGATGCCGCGGATTGCCGACTCGCGCGCCGAGGCGGCGAGCGACGTATCGCGGCGCGCCGCGTCGATCATCGCGAGCTGGCGATCGAGCGAGCGCAGCTGCGTGTCGCGGACGCCGGGGTCGAGCACGTAGACGTCGGGGACGGCGGCGGCGGCGTCTGAGCGCAGCGCCTCGGTCAGCACCGCCGACTCGTAGGTGGCGGCCCGCGGCGCGGTGATGGTGCGCGTGGCGAGGCTTCCCTCCGAGACGGCGTCGGTGCCGGGGAACCAGGGGAAGAGCGCCGCCACGAGCGCGGCCGCGAGTACGCCGCCCAGCAGGGCGGCGCGACGCCCGGTGAAGGTGCGCCCGTGACTCACCGGGGCCGCGCCCGGACGCCGGGGGTGCTCGACGCGCCGAGGCGAGCCGGCCGGCTCCGCTGCCGCATCAGGCGCCGCCGAGCAGCCCCCGCACGATCTCGTTCGCGCGCCGGCCGTCGGCGCGCCCGGCGACGCGCTCCATCAACGGGCGCATCACGCGGCCGAGATCGCCGGGTGCCGACGCGCCCACCTCGGCGACGACCTGGCGCGCCAGCTCGGCGAGCTCCTCCTCGGCGAGCGGCTGCGGCAGGAATCCCTCGATGAGGCGAAGCTCGGTCCGCTCGCGCTCGGCCAGGTCCTCCCGTTGCGCGCGCTCGTACTCGGCGATGGACTCGCGACGCTGCTTCGCCTCGCGCTGCAGGACACGCGTCGCCTCGTCGTCCGAGAGCTCGTGCCCCGCGGCGATGCGGGCGTTCTGGAAGGCGGCGATGAGGAGTCGGAGCGCGTCGCGGCGCGTCGTGTCCCCGGCGCGCATCGCGGCGGTCATCTGCTGCTGGACGTCACGGGTCAGCACCATGCGCCTCCGGTGACCAGTGACCCCGGATCGCTCCGGGGCCCGACGCCTAGGGCCGAAGCTCGGTGCCGCCTTTTCGCCTCAGGAGCTTGCGCAGCTTGCGGCGACGCGCCGCCTCCTTCTTCTTGCGGCGCTCGGAGGGCTTCTCGTAGTACTCGTGCCTGCGGGCGTCGGTGAGGATGCCGTCGGCCTGCACGCGCTTGTTGAAGCGCTTGAGCGCGACGTCCAGCGACTCGGACTCGCCAACCTGCACTTCCGCCACCGGCCTCGCCACCCTTCGCACGACCCCCGGGCCGCGATCGTAGGCCGCGCCGATTTGGGGCGTCAATTGAGCCCGCGGGCGCCGGCGCCTAGTCGGCCGAGGGCAGGACCTTCGGCTGGAGCTCCTCCATGCCTCGACCATCGACGTTCAGGTTGCACTCGCCCGGCTTGATGCAGAGCACCTCGATGCCGGTCGACTCGTCCTGGTAGCGCTTCCCCAGCTGTACTGCCATCGGGTCAGTCCTCCCCGCGCTAGATCTGCTCCAGCGGCTCCGCGCCGCAGCGCAGCTCCCCGTCCTGCGACCCGCGCGTGACGATGAACTCCGCCCCGCACTCCTTGCAGCGGTAGCGCTTTCCCGTCTCGGCTGCCATCTGCCTCTCCCCTCGCCCCCGCCGCGGCGGGGCGGGCGCCGTCGCCCATACCGCCGCGCAGGCCCCGATCGCTACGGCGGTGTGCTCCGGATGAAGTCCACCAGCAGGCGGATGTCGTCGTCGGTGAGGCCCTGCTGGCCCCACGCCGGCATGACCGTGCCCTCGCGGCCGTTCTTGATGGTATCGAAGTAGAAGTCGTCAGACTCCGTCAGGACGTCCGGCAGGAGCGGCAGCCCGAGATCCGGGAGGCCCTCCCGGTCGGGGCCGTGGCAGGTGGCGCAGGTCGCCTGGTAGAAGACGTCGACCGCCACGCCCTGGATCGCGGGGCCGGTCGGCGCCGCCGCCGACGGCGCGTCGGGCGCCACCACGTCCCCCTCGGGCGTCACCTGGACGGTGCGCGGGTCGACGCGGTTGCGGTAGCGCAGCGCCTCGATCGCGTTGTACTGGCCGCAGTTCTCGCCGGTGATCTTGAGGCCGTCGGAGCTCACGAAGACGATCTCCTCCGGCGTGAAGCCCGTCTCGGCGTCGCTCTCGTGGCCGTACTCCTCCACAAGGTCCCAGCGGCCCGTGGTGATGAGCGTGACGAGCTGGCCGACCTGGGTGGCGGAGAGCGTGCCCCCGAACTCCTCGCCCCACGCCGGCATGAAGGTGCCCGCACGACCGCAGCTGATGGTGTTGGCGAGGAAGGCCGTGATCTCGTCGGCGCCCGGGTTGTCCGGCGTCCCGAGATCGGGCGTCGCCGGCGCCCCGAACGCGTTCTCCTCACCGAGTATCAGGAAGGCCGGCCTGTTCAGCGCCTGGCCGATCCCACCGTCGCCCAGTAGCCCGTGGCAGCTGCGGCAGTTGTCGACGAAGATGCGCGCCCCGCGCTCGGCGACCCGCTCCGTCTGGTGCTCGAGCGCCGCCGCCTGCCGGCTCTCCTCATTCAGGAAGTAGAACGCGAGCACGGCCACCGTGAGGAAGAGCAGGCCGATCATCACGTTGACCTGCTTGCTGGTATTCATCCGGAGGCCTGCGCCTCGCGCAGCTGCTCGACGGTCATGGCGCGCTCGGCGTTATCCGGGCCGCCGGGGGTGACGCGGTCGGTGTGCACGGTGAGGTTCCCGGCATCGTCGACCGTGAGCTCGAAGGTGTCCATCGAGCGCGGCGCCGGCCCGAAGACGCGGATGCCGGACTTGGTGTAGGTCGAGCCGTGGCAGGGGCAGCGGAACCATCCCGTCTGCCCCTCGAAGGCGAAGGAGGGGTTCCACGGCACCGAGCAGCCAAGGTGCGGGCACTTCCGCCACAGCGCGAGGTAGCCCGCGCCGCCGTCCGATCCGCCGTAGCGCGTGTCACCGGGATCGAGGTTGACGACCCAAGTCTGCGCGGCCGCGGTGAACAGCGGCACGCCCCCCTGCTCGTAGTCGTCGACGTGCCCGACAGCGTAGGGCCCGCCGAACCTCTTGATACCGCGGGGCCAGAAGAAGTCGAGGAAGCCGCCGAGCGAGCCGGCGAGCGTGACGCCGAGCCCCGTCCAGAAGGCGCCCAGGATGAAGCGGGCGACCTCCGCGTCGGGCGGAGCGTGCGCCTGCGCCGGGGGGACGACGACCTCGGCGGAGACCTCGGTGCGCCGCGCGGTGAGGGCGGCGCGCCACGCATCGGCGCTCGACCCCGCGGCCGGCGAGGCACCGATCGAGGGCGTCGCCGCCCCGCTGCGCTCGCTCTCGTTCGCCACTACGCCCGCTCGCTTCCCTCGCCCGACCCCCAGCGGGCCGGACCGAATGGTCCCGTCCGCACTAGCTCTCGGCGGGGCGGACCTCCCACGGCCAGTAGATCTCCTTCCCCTGGCGGCGGAGCGCCGTCCCGCTGATCGTGAGCGCTATGTAGAAGGCGATGAAGCAGGAGAACTGGAGTATCATGGG
>VYDC01000066.1 GCA_009843585.1 Chloroflexota bacterium
GGCGGTGATATCGTCGCCGCCGGAATGAGCGCGCAGAACGGGAGCGGGTCCGCGGGCACGGCGGGGGGCGGCGCGACGGCCCCCGGACACGCGCCCGTGCCCTCGTACGAGCCCCTCCCCGACGATCCGGGGGGGCGGCGCTGGCACCGGCCCGGCACGGCCGGGGGCTCGCCGCTCGCCGCCATCACCGGCGTCGCGGTCGCCGCCCGCGCGTCGCTCGAGCCCGGGGCGGGCCCGCGCCCCCCCCGCGGCGCACGCTACTTCCGCGGCGACTCTTCGCCGCGCTCGCCGGGCGCGGCCCGCCGGGCGGCCACCTGATGGCGGAGTACGAGTCGCCGGCGCGCTCGCTGACGGCGCGCGCGCTCGCCCTCGGAGTTCCGCCGGTGGCGACGCCGCTCGGCGCGACGCTCCGGTCGGTCGGGTGCGGCGCCGCCTTCCGCGACTGGTACATCCCGGAGGGCGGCCGCGAGGGGCCGCGCAAGCTGCAGGGGTTCCGCCCGGTCGACACCGACCACGAGCGGCGTCGCGCCGCCGAGATGGTGGAGGCGCTCAAGTCCTTCCTGGCCGACCAGCGCGATCTCGACTGGGACGTGCTCGGCTTTACGCGGCCCATCGCCCGCGCGGCGCTCGAGGAGCTCGCCGCGCTGGCCGAGGGGGGCCCGTAGGGCGAGCCCGGCAGGGATCACCGGCACCGGCCGCGCCCCGATGCCTCGTAGGCAGCGCTCGCCCCCGGACGCTACGATGCGGGGGCCGGCGCCGGTGACGCCGGCGATCCCTGCCGCCGCGCCGCCGGCGCGGCGCGGGAGAGCGCAGACGAACGGAGGAGGCCCAGGTGCCCCAGACCCTGAGCGTGATCAAGGCCGACGTCGGCGGCTTCGTCGGCCACTCGGCGATGCACCCCGATGTGCTCGGAGAGGCGGCCGAGTCGCTTGAGCGCGCGGTGCAGTCGGGGCTCCTGCTCGACGCACAGGCCCACGCCTGCGGGGACGACGTCTTCCTGGTGATGTCGCACGAGCGCGGCGAGAACGACGAGAGCGTGCACCAGCTCGCCTGGGACACCTTCGTCGCCGGCACCGAGGTCGCCCGCAGGCTCCACCTCTACGGCGCCGGGCAGGACCTCCTGGTCGATGCCTTCTCGGGGAACATCCGTGGCGCCGGCCCCGGCTCCGCCGAGCTGGAGCTCGAGGAGCGGCCCTCCGAGCCGGTCCTGGTGTTCATGGGCGACAAGACCTCGGCCGGCGCCTTCAACCTCCCCCTCTACAAGATGTTCGCCGACCCCTTCAACACGGCCGGCCTCGTCATCTCCGAGTCGCTGCACGAGGGCTTCTCGTTCGAGGTGCACGACGTGCGCGAGCACCGCAAGATCGTCTTTGCCGCGCCGGCGGAGATCTACGACCTCCTCGCCTTCATCGGCTCGCCGGCGCGCTACGCCGTCAAGCGGATCGCCAGCCGTGCCACCGGGGAGATCGCCGCCGTCTCCTCCACCGACAAGCTCTCCGAGATCGCCGGGCGCTACGTGGGGAAGGACGACCCCACCGCGATCGTGCGCTGTCAGGGCGCCTTCCCGGCCGTCGGGGAGGCGCTCGAACCCTTCACGACCGCGTGGACGGTCGAGGGCTTCATGCGCGGATCGCACTATGGGCCGTGGATGCCGACCTCGCTCGCCGAGGCGCACCCCTCGCGCTTCGACGGGCCGCCGCGCCTGGTCGCGCTCGGCTACCAGCTCGCCGAGGGGAAGCTCGTGGGCCCGCGCGACATGTTCGACGATCCCTCCTTCGACAACGTGCGCCGGGAGGCGAACGACATCGCCGACTACCTCCGCAAGCACGGCCCCTTCGAGCCGCACCGCCTCCCGCTCGACGAGATGGAGTACACGACCATGCCGGCGGTCGCCGCGAAGCTCGCCGACCGCTGGGCCCCCCTCTAGGGACGGTCCGCCCCCGGGCGCGGCCTCCACACGCCGATGGAACGCCGGCTCCTCCTCGCCTCCTCCAACGCCGGGAAGCTGCGAGAGCTCCGGGAGCTCCTCGTCCCGCTGGGGTGGGAGGCGCTGGCACCCGCCGATGTGGGTCTCGCGGGCGTGAGCGTCGTCGAGGGGGGGCGTTCCTACCTGGAGAACGCGACGCTCAAGGCCGTCGCCTACCTGCGCGCCTCCGGGCTCCCCGCCCTCGCGGACGACTCCGGCATCGAGGTCGACGTCCTGGGCGGCGGGCCCGGCGTCCTCTCCGCGCGCTTCGGCGGCCACCGCGCCCGGAGCGATCACGAACGCTGCGAGCTGCTGCTCCGGCGCATGCGAGGGGTGCCCCCGACCCGGCGCGGCGCGCGCTTCCGCGCCGTCGTCGTGCTCGCGCTCCCCGGCGGCCGCACCGTGGTGCGAGAGGGCTCGGTCGAGGGGCGCATCACGCCTCATCCGCGCGGGGGGAGCGGCTTCGGCTACGACCCCGTCTTCGAGCTCCCGGACGGACGGACGATGGCGGAGGTCGGCGGGGAGAAGCAGCGCATCTCACACCGCGCCCGCGCGCTCTCTGCGATGATGGAGGCGCTGGAGGCCCTGGATGAACCCGACACGCCAGACGCAGGGGACCGACGACCGGGGCGCTGAGGCCGCGGCCGCGGTCGACCGCTTCGGTCGGCCGCTGCGCGACCTGCGCATCTCGGTCACGGACCGATGCAACTTCCGCTGCCGCTACTGCATGCCGCGCGAGGTCTTCGGGCCGGACTTCACCTTCCTCCCGCGCGATCAGATCCTGAGCTTCGAGGAGATCGCCCTCGTCGCCCGGGCCTCCGCCTCGCTCGGCGTCCGCAAGGTGCGCCTCACCGGCGGGGAGCCGCTCCTGCGCGCCGAGCTTCCGCGCCTGGTCGCGATGCTCGCGGGGGTCTCCGGCCTCGAGGTGGCGCTCACTACCAACGGCTCCCTCCTCGCGCAGCAGGCCCGGGCGCTCGCCGAGGCGGGGCTCGGGCGCGTCACCGTGAGCCTGGACTCGCTCGATGACGGGATCTTCCGCGAGATGAACGACGCCTCCTTCCCGGTGCGCCTCGTGCTCGAGGGGATCGAGGCGGCGGCCCGGGCCGGGCTCTCGCCGGTGAAGGTGAACGCCGTCGTGCGCCGCGGCGTCAACGATCACACCGCCGTCGAGCTCGCGCGCCACTTCCACGGGAGCGGGCACGTGCTGCGGTTCATCGAGTACATGGACGTCGGAACCACGAACGGCTGGCGTCTGGACGACGTGGTTCCGGCCCGCGAGATCCTCGCCGCCGTCGACCGGGAGCTCCCGCTCGAGGCCATCGAGCCCGCCTACCGGGGCGAGGTCGCGCGCCGCTACCGCTACAGGGACGGCGGCGGCGAGGTCGGCTTCATCACCTCCGTGACCCAGCCGTTCTGCGGCGACTGCACGCGCGCCCGTCTCTCCGCCGAGGGCGTGCTCTACACCTGCCTCTTCGCTGCGGCCGGGACGGATCTTCGCGAGCCGCTCCGCTCCGGCTCGGGCGAGGCGGAGCTGCGAGAGCTGCTCGGGCGGGTCTGGAGCGTTCGCGAGGACCGCTACTCGGAGCAGCGCTCGGCGGAGACGGCGGGTCTTCCGCGCGTCGAGATGTCGTACATCGGCGGGTAGGCGGGCGCCCGCAACCGTAGGGGGAGAGTGGTGGGAGAGCCTCCGGCCGGCGGCGAGGCGTCTGGCCTCAGCCACCTCGACGAGGCGGGCCGCGCCCGCATGGTCGATGTCACGGAGAAGCCCCCGACGGTTCGCGAGGCGACGGCGCGCGGCCGTGTGCTGATGGCGCCGGAGACGCTCGAGGCGATCGCCTCGGGGGCGGTTGCCAAGGGCGACGTCTTCGCGACGGCGCGCATCGCCGGCATCCAGGCCGCCAAGCGCACGCACGAGCTGATCCCGCTCTGCCACCCGCTCCCGCTCACGGCCGTCGAGGTCACACTCGAAGGCGCCGGATCCGCGGAGGCGACTGGAGAAGCCCGAGTCGAGATCGAGGCGAGGGTGCGCACCACGGGCCCGACCGGGGTGGAGATGGAGGCGCTCACCGCGGTCTCCGTTGCGGCGCTCACGGTCTACGACATGTGCAAGGCGCTCGGGCGCGGCATGCGCATCGAGGCCGTGCGCCTCACCCGGAAGTCGGGCGGGCGCTCGGGAGAGTGG
>VYDC01000167.1:0-3846 GCA_009843585.1 Chloroflexota bacterium
GTGTGCGTGTGTGTGCCGACGACCGCCGCGACGCGCCCGTCCAGGTACCAAGCGAGCGCCTGCTTCTCGCTGCTCGCCTCGGCGTGGAAGTCCACCACGACCGGCTCCGGCCCCGCGAGCTGATCCAGGAGCATGTCGGCCACGCGGAACGGGTCGTCCACCTGCACCGGCATGAAGACGCGGCCCATCAGGTTGATGACGGTGAGGCCTGAGAGCGTCAGCACGCCGCGCCCCGGGGTCGTCTCCGGGTAGTTCGCCGGCCGCAGCACCGGGAGGTCGCCGTCCAGGGAGGGGACGAAGTCGCGCACGTCGAAGATGTGGTTGCCGGAGGTGAGCACGTCGACCCCGGCGTCGAGCAGCTCCCGCGCCGTCCGCACGGTGAGCCCGCGCCCGGCGGCGGCGTTCTCGGCGTTTGCGATCGCGACGTCGACGGAGAGCTCGCGCCGGAGCTCGGGGAGCAGCCGGGACACCGCCCGCCGGCCCGGGCTCCCGACCACGTCCCCCACCATGAGGACGCGCATCAGTGCGCCGTGGCTGTGGCCCGGGTCTCCCGAACGACGGTCACGCGGATCTCCCCGGGGTACTGCATCGTCTCCTCGATCTTACGGGAGACGTCGCGCGCGAGACGGCTCGCAGCGAGGTCGTCCACGCGATCGGGCTGCACGATGACGCGCACCTCGCGACCCGCCTGGATCGCGAAGGACTCGTCCACCCCCTCGAAGGAGTTGGCGATCGCCTCGAGGGCCTCGAGACGCTTCACGTACTCCTCGACCGACTCCCGGCGCGCACCCGGGCGGCCCCCGGAGATCCCGTCGGCGATCATCACCACGAGCGCCTCGGTCGTCTCCGGCCTGACCTCCTCGTGGTGCGCCTCGACGCAGTGGACGACGGCCTTCGGCACGCCGAAGCGCCGGGCGATGTCGGCGCCGATGCGGGCGTGCGTCCCCTCGAGCTCGCGGTCGGCGGCCTTCCCCAGGTCGTGGAGCAGCCCGCCGACCCGGCAGACCTCGACGTCGGCGCCGATCTCGGCGGCGACCGCCGCCGCCAGCCACGACGTCTCGATGGAGTGCCGCAGCTGGTTCTGGCCGTAGGAGTAGCGGAAGCGCAGCCTGCCGAGGGTCTTGACGATCTCGTCGTGCAGCCCCGTCACGTCGGCGTCGACGACGGCCTGCTCGCCGGCGTCCACCACCATCTGCTCCACCTCGGAGCGCGCCCGCGTCACCGCCTCCTCGATACGCGTCGGGTGGATGCGCCCGTCCTGGATGAGGCGGGCGAGCGCGACGCGCGCCACCTCGCGCCGCACCGGGTCGAAGCCGGTCACGGTGACGACCTCGGGCGTGTCGTCGATGATCAGGTCGCAGCCGGTCGCCGCCTCGAAGGCCCGGATGTTGCGGCCCTCGCGGCCGATGATGCGCCCCTTGAGCTCGTCGGAGGGGAGCGGCACCACGGAGACGGTCGTCTCCGCCGTGATCTCCGAGGTCATGCGCTGCATGACCGTGGCGAGCGACTTGCGGGCCCGGGCGTCGACCTCCGCCTTCGCCGAGGCCTCCATCGCGCGCACGCGCCGCGCCGCCTCCTCGGCGAGCTCCCGGTCGAGCTCCTCGAGGAGCTCGGCGCGCGCCTCCTCCTCGGTCATGCCGGCGACCCGCTCTCGCATCTCCGCGACCGCGACGCGCTCCTCCTCGACGCCGCGCTCGGTGACGTCGAGCCGCTCGGTGCGCTCGCGCAGGCCCTGCTCGCTCCGCTCAATGCCCTCCGCGCGGCGCTCGAGCGTCTCCTCCCGCTGCTCGAGCCGGCGCTCCACGCGCGTCAGCTCGCGGCGCTGGTCGCGCGCCTCCCGCTCGGCCTCGCGGCGGTGCTCCAGGGCGTCCTGCTCGGCCTGCACCTGCGCCTCGCGGGCGCGGGTCTCGGCCTCGCCCTCGATCAGACGCGCCCGCTCGCGCGCGGCGCGTACCGCTCCCCCGGATGAGAGGCGCAGCCAGGCGTAGAGCACGACCATGCCGACGGCGACGCCCGCCGCCAGCGCGATCACGACGGTTTCCATGTGGATCTCCGCTTCGCCGGTTCCGTCGCGCGGTCCATCTCGCGCGACGGGAGGAAGTCATCAGTGTGATCGCGGCGATCGTAGCATCGTCGGCCCGCGGCGAGCGAGCCGCGGGCCGCGCGGCGGCGCCCGCGCGACGGATGAAAGGGTCAGAGCGGCCCCGGGCGCCACTCCCCGGCGGCGCCGTCGAGCTCTCCCGAGGTCTCGTCCCCGAGCAGCGCGCGCACGCCCCGCGCGACCACGTCCGGCTCGAAACCGCGGCGCAGGAGGAAGGCCGCGAGGCGCCGGCCCTCGGCGCCCCCGCGGCTCCCGCGCGCGGCCCTGCGCCGCGCCCTGCCCACCCGGCACGCCGCCTCGAGCTCGTCGCGCCCGGAGAGGACGGCCTCCACGACCTCCCGCTCGATGCCGCGGGCGCGGAGCTCGCGGCTCAGCAGCTTCGCGCCGAGGCCGCCTGCGCGGCGGCTCTCGACGTAGCGCCGAGCCCAGGCCTCGTCGTCCAGGTAGCCCAGCTCGTGGAGGCGGGCGAGCGCCGAGTCGACCTCGGCCGCTCCGTGACGCCCGGAGAGGGCGCCCCGGAGCTCTGATGCGGGGAGCGCGCGCCGCTCGAGGAGCTCGGCGGCTGAGCGGAGCGCCTCCCGCGCCGCCTGCGGCCCTCCCGGGCTCCGGGCGAGGCCGCGCGGCGGGGCTCCGACGCGCCTAGACATCGAGCGGCAGCAGCCCCTCCTCCGTGACCTCGCCGGCAGCGGCGGCCCTGGCCGCGCCCGCGTCGTCCTCCGCGGACTGCGGCTCCGGCGCCGCGGAGAGCCCGGCGGCGGCGCGCACCAGCCCCTCGATCTCCTCCGAGAGGTCGGTGTGCTCGCGCAGGAAGGTCGACGCGTTCTTCCGGCCCTGCCCCAGCCGCAGGTCGCCGTAGGAGTAGAAGGCGCCGAGCTTGGTGACGATCCCGTACTGCGTCGCCAGGTCGAGTATGTCGCCGGTGCGGTTGATGCCGTAGAGCTCGGGACCGAACATGATGTCGAACTCCGCCTGCCGAAACGGCGGCGCGACCTTGTTCTTCACCACCTTGCAGCGGACGCGGTTGCCGATGAAGGTCTGCCCGTCCTTCAGGCTCTCGGCGCGCCGGATCTCGATGCGCACGGAGGAGTAGAACTTGAGCGCGCGGCCGCCGGGGGTGACCTCCGGGCTCCCGAAGATCACCCCGACCTTCTCGCGCAGCTGGTTGACGAAGACGAGCGCCGTCCGCGATCGCGCCGTCGCGCCGGTGAGCTTGCGGAGCGCCTGCGACATCAGCCGCGCCTGCAGGCCCGGCAGCGAGTCCCCCATGTCGCCCTCGATCTCGGCGCGCGGCACGAGCGCGGCGACCGAGTCGACCACGACGATGTCGAGCGCGTTGGAGCGGATGAGCGCCTCGCAGATCTCGAGCGCCTGCTCGCCGGTGTCGGGCGGCGAGACGAGCAGCTCGTCCACCTCGATCCCGCAGGCTGCGGCGTAGTCGGGGTCGAGCGCGTGCTCCACGTCGATGTAGGCGGCGAGCCCGCCGCGCCGCTGCGCCTCGGCGATCACGTGCTGCGCGAGCGTCGATTTCCCGGCCGACTCCGGCCCGAAGATCTCGACGATGCGGCCGCGCGGGACGCCGCCGATGCCGAGCGCGATGTCGAGAGAGAGCGCCCCGGTCGGGATCGCCGCCACGTCGAGCGCCGCGTCCCGATCGCCGAGCTTCATGATCGCGCCGCTGCCGAAGTCCTTCGTGATCTGATCGATCGCCTTGGAGAGCTCCTCGCGGCGCGGGGGCGCCCCGCCGC